>CALDYY010000071.1 GCA_937944245.1 uncultured Saprospiraceae bacterium
ACGGTGTTGAGTAGGAAGGACTATGAAGATAGTTTTGTGAATAAGCCATAAAGGACTTATTCTTTGTGTTACAAAAATTTTAATAAGTCCTTTTTTTAAGATAGCCCACGCTCATTTCCGCCATCCCTTTTCGATAAAATAACTGTATATTACACAAAATTAAAATAGTGAAGCAAAATGAGTGAAATCAAAAAAGAAAAGATTCAACAAGAAGTCTTCGACCTATATGACGATTACGCGCACAATAGAATTGACCGAAGGGATTTTATGCAGCGACTTTCTGTTTATGCTGTTGGAGGTTTGACGGTAGGCGCATTAATGAGTTTTCTCAATCCTGATTATCAAGGAACATTACAAGTAAAAGCGGATGACCCACGCATCATATCTGAGTTTATCACTTATAGTTCACCTAAAGGTGGCGGAGAGATAAAAGCCCTACTTTCTATGCCTGCCGATGCAACTAATAATTTAGGTGGCGTGGTTGTAGTACATGAAAATAGAGGATTGAATCCATACATTGAAGATGTAGGTAGAAGAGCGGCACTAGCTGGCTTTATTTCCATTGCGCCTGACGCATTGACTCCACTAGGTGGCTACCCTGGCAATGATGATGAAGGGCGAGCGATGCAAAGCAAAAGAGACCGAATGGAAATGTTGGAGGACTTTATTGCTGCTTTCGATTACCTCAAAGCACATGAAGCCTGTAACAGGAAAGTGGGCGTAGTTGGCTTTTGCTTTGGCGGCTGGATTGCTAACATGATGGCAGTGCGCCTTCCAGATTTGGCAGCTTCCGTGCCTTATTACGGCGGTCAAGCATCTGTGGAGGACGTACCTAGCATCCATGCACCTCTATTACTTCACTATGCGGAGCTAGATACTAGGGTGAATGAGGGCTGGACAGCCTACGAAGCGGCACTAAAAGCAAATGACAAAGCATACACTGCCCATTTTTATCCTAAAGTCAATCATGGATTTCATAATGATTCCACACCTCGATTCGACCAAGAAGCAGCGGAGCTATCTTGGCAAAGGACGGTGGATTTCTTTAAAGAGCATTTGAAGTAATTAATACATTGGTGCACATACTGCTTAAATATTTTTACATGAGCAGTATGCACATAAGACAATAAAGTAAAAGGCTAAAGTGGCATATCGTATTTCTTATAAAATCTAGCTTTCGCCCAATTCTTCCTCAACCTTGGTTCGCTTTCTCTGAACATAAAAGGCATCAAAACAATCAACTTTTCTACCCTTAATTCGTGAACGCCTTTTCCAAGACTATCTAAACCAATACAAGTTTTATAGGCTTTTTGATGCGAATGGGGCATCATCACTTTTTGCCATTCACAAGTTGTTGTGACCAGACTATCGTTTACATAAATTTTGTATAAATCTTTATTCTCTTTTGGTGTTCCCCAATTTAAAGTGTCTAGCGTAATCTTGAATTTATTGTTTAACTTTTGTACCAACTTGCTATCTTCTTCATAATGAGCCACATAAATATTTAGCTCATTATTATTAACTTCGTAAGCAGGAAATAAGATTCTGCTAAATCTATCTGCTCTATCTCTTTGGTCATCGTAGCACCAGTCTTCCCATTGCCATTCTAAAAAATTATCACTTAAGTTAGTCGCATTAAAGTATTGAAAAAAATCCCTTGCATCTGATATCATCAACGGTATCGTAAAAAAGAATAATGACAAAATGATAATGTTATACCTCCATTTACCTAAATTACTTGTATATAAAGCAGATATTGAGTAGAGATAACTATTGCCGTTAAGTTTAATTTTCATCTTTTTAGCCACCAAACCCAAAACAGCAAAGCCAAGAATTGATACCATAAAAATCAAGTATAGAACGAAAAACTCAAGTCCAAAAAATATCTGCAATCCAGCAAGCAACGCTAAATAAATCGAAAGAGGAATAAAAATTAATGCCATATTCAATGGAATACCAAAAGCCATACTACAAATGCGTTCTAATTTCAAGACCATTTGTTGAGGCGATAAATAGTTGTCAAGCCGTTGATGTTCAAAAAGTTTATCTTGTTCTATACCTTTTGGAAAAGCATAACTTATACCCAATAAACTTGCCCAAGCAAACCTCAATGCTAGGTGGGTAATCAAAAACACTTTAAATAAGTTGACTAAAATTAATAAATACGCTAATACCAACATTGCAGCTAAAAAATCCATACCCCATTCTTGTATCATAAATACTACAAAACTGTAAATACTATTAGGAAATGCCAGTATGAATGCTAAACTTAGTCCCGAAATGATGATTTCTGGATTCCAACTATTTTGCTGCTGTTCTTCGAGCCATTTAATCTCTTTTTGACTAATCTCTTTTTCTTCCATTATTTTCGTTTTGTTTTTGCTAAGCATTGTTTCCAACACTAAGAATAATTAAAGATAGCCATTGTTATAGTATGAGCATTTTTCGAAGCAGTTTTTTCGACGAATATCTGAAATTAAGGTTAGCTATGGTTGCATGAGACGTAACTACGTGTCTAATCGCTATATTTTCGTACTCCTTATATCCAAGTTAAGCATGCACAAAAGGAAAAACTAGCTAATTTTTACTATTGTTTATTCGTCAAATACAAGGCGTAATCACCATTCGGAATAAGTTGCGACTGCGCAGTAGGCAGGCGATAAAGATATACCCAACAATCCAATAATTGTCCGTCAACAATAATGGGAACAATAGTTCTAGTGTATTCATCGTCAGCACAGTGTCGAATACCTTCGTAATCATCTAAAAGAGGGAAAAACAACTCGGGATTATCCAGTATAAGTACCTGTCCTTTAACTTGATAAACACTATTTGCATCAAACACAGCACCTGGATAACTACCTAAATCGTACAATGTTCCTGCCATTGAACCCTTGGCGAGTAACTGACTGTTTGCTTTTAACAGCAATGCAATGGGCACTTCAGACTGCTGCATCAAAGTTCCATAAACAAAAAGACGATTGAGCATCGGCATTATTGGTTATAAATCGTACTCTTTTATTTTTCGATAGAGCGTTCGCTCAGAGATACCTAACTCTTGTGCTGCATCTTTTCTTCGACCACTATACTTACGCAAAGCCTTTTGAATCAACGATTTCTCATGTTCTGTGATAGAAAGGTTTTCGTCCACGACTTCTAATTCGTTATAAGCATCTGCTACATCGTCAATGATGACCGGCTTTCCATTGTTTTCGTGAACACTAAAAAAATCTTCCTTGTGTAGATTTTCTTTTATGTCACCATTGGTAGCAGGATAATTGCTCATTGTTCCCAACGTTGCATTATTGGATGAAGCAGGGATTCCACTTTGCAACTGCTGCAAACTACGCCAATCGGGTACACTGAGGTTATTTCGGCGAATCAACTCATAAACCAATGATTTCAAGTCGTTCAGGTCAGTTTTCATATCGAAGAGCAACTTGTAGAGAATTTCTCGCTCTTGCATGGTTGTGCCATTGCTCTCTTTATCGGGAATCATGGGCAAGTGGCGCTCGGTAATGTTGGGGATGAGCAGTATCAGATGTTCAGCAGTAATCAATTTATTTTCTGAAAGTACCGAGAGTTGCTCAGCAGTGTTTCTAAGTTGGCGAATATTGCCGGGCCAACCATAATTTTCAATGATTTGCCTAGCTTTTTCATCCAACTGAATCGGGGTTGTTCTATATTTTTCCGCAAAATCAACACAAAATTTTCTAAACAGCATGTAAATATCCTCCCTGCGCTCTCGCAACGGTGGGACGTAAATCGGTACTGTATTTAATCTGTAATAAAGGTCTTCACGAAACTTGCCTGCTTTTATTTTTTCTAGCAAACTAACGTTCGTTGCTGCTACTATTCGGACATTCGTTTTAAGTACTTTGGATGAACCTACTCGAATAAATTCGCCCGACTCCAGTATTCTCAATAAAAAAGCCTGCGTATCGAGTGGCATTTCACCAATTTCGTCTAGGAAAATAGTTCCGCCATCCACTGTTTCAAAATAGCCTTTTCGGTCATTGGTTGCCCCAGTAAAAGAGCCTTTTTCATGTCCAAACAACTCAGAATTGATAGTACCTTCAGGAATAGCCCCACAGTTAATGGCAATAAACTGATTGTGTTTTCTTGGACTTAACGCATGAATGATTTTAGAGAATACTTCTTTTCCTACACCACTTTCACCAGTAATAAGTACCGATAAATCCGTATCTGACACGCGAACAGCCGTACTCAAGGCACGATCCAGAGCCTCTGATCTACCGATAATTGAGAATCGCTGTTTTATAGCTTGTAGGTTGGTCATTACTTACTTTTGTAAAAATTATATCTGTTCTTGAACAATCTCTCCAATTAGGGTTGCACTGGTAGCTTCATTTACCTTCACCCAGACGTAATCTCCGGGTTTGTAAGTTTCCATTTTGGGAAAGACTACCATTTTATTTTGAGAATTGCGTCCTTTCAAATCGTGAATTGACTTTTTAGATGTTCCTTCTATTAATACTTTGAATGTTTTCCCAATATCCGCCCTATTGTGTGCTAATGAAACTTTGTTTTGCAACGAAATAATTTCTTGTAAGCGACGCTTTTTCACTTCAAGCGGAATATCGTCTTCATACTTCTTGGCTGCCAAAGTTCCAGGACGCTCAGAATAATAGAACATATAGGACATACTATAATTAGCAAATTCAATCATACTCAAAGTATCCTGATGTTCCTCCTCCGTTTCCGTACAGAAACCCGCAATCATATCAGAAGAAATAGCGCATTCCGGCATAATTTCATAAACGCGACGTATCTTACTCATGTACCAATCGCGGTCGTAAGTGCGGTTCATCAACTCCAAAACTCGACTATTACCCGATTGAACAGGAAGATGAATATATTTACAAATGTTGTCGTACTTTGCCATTGTGTAAAGCACCTCATCTGTAATATCTTTTGGATGAGAGGTAGAAAAGCGAACCCTCAAATCGGGATGTATTAAAGCCACCATTTCCAAAAGTTCTGCAAAGGAAACCACTTGCTCGTTTTCAGGATTTTCCCATTTGTAGGAATCTACGTTTTGCCCTAAGAGCGTTACTTCCCTGTAGCCACGATGGTATAAATCGGTAGCTTCTGCCACGATACTGAAAGCATTTCGGCTGCGCTCGCGCCCACGCGTGAATGGCACTACACAAAAAGAACACATATTGTCGCAACCACGCATGATGGAAATAAATGCCGAAACCCCATTAGAATCTAAGCGCAAGGGGCTAATATCTGCATAGGTTTCTTCTCTACTCAGGAAAACATTGATACCTTTATCGCCGTCTTCGACTGTTGCTAATAAATTGGGTAAATCCCGATAAGCATCAGGACCAACGACCAAATCCACTAACTTTTCCTGCTCCATCAACTTGACTTTCAAACGCTCCGCCATACAACCCAACACACCCACTACTGTACCAGGGCGATTGTTCTTCACTTGATCGAACACACGCAAACGCTTGCGTACTGTTTCTTCGGCTTTTTCGCGAATAGAACAAGTATTGATGAGAATTAAATCCGATTCTTCTAAATTTCGGGTAGGCGAATAACCTACTTCTGCCAAGATAGACGCGACGATTTCGCTATCGCTGAAATTCATTTGGCAGCCATAACTTTCAATATAAAATAGCTTTTGCCCAGCATTAGAGGTTTCTTGAAAAAACACCTCCCCTTGACGCTCCGTCAGTAACTCTTGGCTGATGCCTTCCAATGTTGGGTTATCGTTGTACATAATCTTTTGTCGTATTTTCAATAAAGAAGCGCAAATATAGCTACATTATGTCAAAATGACAGTTAAAGTTGCGAGAAAGACTAATTTTTTTTAGTGTCTTTAATATTGCTGCTCCATTTATAGTAGATAAAATACTAAATTTAGATAAACATTTTAACCAGTTTACCTTGTTTTTTTTTGGTATAAAAAAATTTAAACACTATGGATAATTTAAAAAATACAGCTGCCGTATCTCAAAATGGCAACGGTGAAAGTAAATGTCCTTTCACTGGAGGGACGCTAAAACGCAGTGCCGGCGGAGGCACTCGAAACCAAGATTGGTGGCCTAATCAACTAAAATTGAATATTCTACGCCAACATTCTTCCCTATCGAATCCAATGGGTAAATATTTTAATTATAGAGAGGAATTTAAAACACTTGATTTAGCAGCCGTAAAAAAAGACCTATACGAACTGATGACAAATTCCCAAGACTGGTGGCCTGCTGACTATGGGCATTACGGTCCGTTTTTCATTCGCATGGCATGGCACAGTGCAGGCACTTATCGTATTGCCGATGGTCGCGGAGGTGCAGGTACAGGTACACAACGCTTTGCGCCACTCAATAGCTGGCCAGACAATACCAACCTAGACAAGGCGCGTTTATTGCTATGGCCGATTAAGCAAAAATATGGTAAAAAACTTTCTTGGGCGGATTTAATGATTCTAGCGGGTAACTGTGCATTAGAATCAATGGGATTCCAGACCTTTGGCTTCGCTGGCGGACGTGAGGACGTATGGGAACCGGAAGAAGATATTTACTGGGGTGCGGAAACAGAATGGTTGGGCGACAAACGCTATACAGGCGACCGCGAACTAGAAAATCCGTTGGCTGCGGTACAAATGGGGTTGATTTATGTTAATCCAGAAGGTCCTAATGGAAACCCAGACCCTATGGCTGCTGCACGCGACATCCGCGAAACGTTCGGTCGTATGGCGATGAACGACGAAGAAACAGTAGCCTTAATTGCTGGTGGACATACTTTTGGTAAAACACACGGTGCTGCTGACCCAAACAAATATGTAGGTAGAGAACCCGCTGGTGCTGGTATTGAAGAGCAAAGCATGGGTTGGAAAAATACCTATGGCAAAGGAAATGCAGAACACACCATCACTAGCGGTCTCGAAGGTGCTTGGACAACTACGCCAACAAAATGGAGCAATAACTATTTTGAAAATCTATTTGGATACGAATGGGAATTGACTAAAAGCCCCGCAGGTGCATATCAATGGAAGCCAAAAGGCAATGCAGGTGCAGGTACAGTGCCTGATGCACACGACCCAAACGTGCGTCATGCGCCGTTTATGTTAACGACAGACCTGGCTATGATAGTTGACCCTGCTTATGAGAAAGTTTCAAGACGTTTTTACGAAAATCCTGAGGAATTTGCAGATGCTTTTGCACGTGCATGGTTCAAGTTGACCCATCGCGATATGGGACCAAAGACTCGTTACATCGGAACGGAAGTACCTGCGGAAGACCTAATCTGGCAAGACCCCATTCCTGCTGTTACGCATGAACTTATCAACGAACAAGATATTGCAGCGCTTAAAGCAAACATCTTAGCTAGTGGACTTTCCGTATCTGAGTTAGTATCCACTGCTTGGGCATCAGCATCTACTTTCCGTAATTCTGACAAGCGTGGAGGTGCTAATGGCGCACGCATTCGCTTTGCTCCACAGAAATATTGGAAAGTCAACAACCCTACTCAACTCTCTAAAGTGCTAGGTATTTTAGAAAGCATACAAGAAGAATTCAACAGCATTCAAGACGGCAATAAAAGAGTTTCCCTTGCTGACTTGATTGTGTTAGGAGGTTGTGCAGCTATTGAGCGAGCGGCAAAAAATGCTGGTTTTAATGTAACTGTACCGTTTACACCTGGTCGTGCAGATGCGTTGCAAGCACAAACAGATGTAGATTCATTTGCTGCACTTGAGCCAATGGCTGATGGTTTCCGCAATTTTAAGAAAAACCATCACGGTGCATCAGCAGAAGAATTATTGGTGGACAAAGCACAATTACTTACACTTACGGCTCCTGAAATGACTGTACTTATAGGAGGAATGCGCGTGCTAAACACTAACTTCGATCACTCTAAACACGGCGTGTTTACTAATCGTCCGGAGGTACTTAGCAATGACTTTTTCGTTCATTTGATTGATTTCAACACGACTTGGAGTGCAGCAAACGCTAATCAAGATGTATTTGAAGGTCGCGATAGAAAAACTGGCGAACTTAAATGGACAGGTACTCGCGTTGACCTTATTTTTGGTTCAAATTCAGAACTTCGAGCGATTGCTGAAGTATATGCTTGTCAGGATGGTCAAGAGCAGTTTGTAGAAGATTTTATAGCTGCATGGAATAAAGTGATGAATCTTGATCGCTTTGATTTGGCTTAAGCTAATGAATGCAAATTAATTTTCAATTTATCAGTTATGGAGGCTGTTCTTTTTGGGCAGCCTTTGCTTTTAGGAGCGATGTCTTTAATTTTGTGAATGTGCCAAACACACTTTTCTAGTGTTAGGTTAAATAAGTTATGGGAAATAAATCTTAGAAAGGGATAAGCTACTTGGGTATAAACAAAGCGGATCACTCAAGAGCGACCCGCCTAATAATGTCCTTTTTCGCAAGACAATTATAACTTGACAGCAAAGATAGTTAATTAATTATTATCAAGTGTTAATAATTCAAAATTAGCTGACATTTGTGCTCGCCCTGAAAGAATTAATAGAAATTATTAATCGTATCTCATTAATAATCAGCACTATGTGCTAATTGTACTGTCATTAGAAATAAATAATTTTGAGATAGATCTATTCTCATGTGTATTGCGTATGGCTTTTGCAAACAGTGGCGCAGCACTCAATACTTTAATTTTAGAAGATTGTTTTCGCAAGGGTAATGTATCGCAAACAATCATCTCCACCAGTTTTGAACGTTCAATATTTTCATAAGCATTGCCGGATAAAACAGGATGCGTACAAAGTGCGCGCACGCTTTTAGCTCCTTTCTCCATCAATATCTCTGCTGCTTTGCACATTGTTCCAGCCGTATCCACCAAATCATCTACAATAATTACATTAGCGCCTTCTACATCACCGATAACTGTCATACCTGCTATTTCATTGGCTTTTTCGCGATGTTTATCACAAATAACCAATCGAGCATTGAACAATTTGGCATAAGCTCTAGCTCTTTTTACTCCACCCACATCTGGGGAGGCAAAAGTCAGTTCATCCAAGCAAAGCTCATCTATGTACGGTTTAAACACGACTTCTCCTTGCAGGTGATCCACGGGAATATCAAAGAAACCTTGTAGCTGATCGGCGTGTAAGTCCATTGTCATTAAGCGATTCGCCCCTGCTATTTGGATAAGTTCTGCCACTAGCTTTGCTGAAATTGGTACACGTGGGCGGTCTTTTCTATCTTGCCTGGCATACCCGAAGTAGGGAATTACTACGGTAATGTATGCTGCGGATGCTCTTTTAGCAGCATCAACAGTGAGCAATAACTCCATTAGATTATCGGATGGCGCAGGCGTGGATTGAATAATGAAAAGGGATGCACCTCGTATGGATTCCATAAAAATAGGCTGCATCTCGCCATCACTAAATTTCTTTACATCGAGTTTGCCAAGTTCTGTCTTGTAACAAGTGGCTATATTTTCAGCTAATTTTCTTGAGAATTGACCCGAGAACAGCTTAATCTCTGATGCTTGATTTAATATAAGATGTTGACTATATTGCACAATTTTAAAATTTAATCTTGAAATGATAACGCAAAATTAACAATAAAGAGCGTTTAAGAGTGGCATATTTATTCTTTATTTACTGGTAATTACAAATTAGTAGATGAACGACGCAATTCTATCGAAAATCAACAACTACGATTTGTTTTGGGGAGTTTTTAGATTAGTAAGTCATTTTGCACACGCTATTTTAGCAATAAAAAAGATAATATGATATTTCCAATCGGCGACGATCAAGTGAAAGGTGGGTATTTTCCTCTATTCAGCTATACTTTTATTTTGCTTAATGTCGCTGTTTTTGTTTATGAACTGACGCTCATGCAAAATGGTAGTATAGATACTTTTTTCATGACTTATGGCTCTATCCCTGCTGAAACGATGCGTGGAGAGCGTTTATTCACCCTCTTGACCAGTATGTTTATCCATGGTGGTTGGTTGCATTTTGTAGGAAACATGCTATTTCTATGGGTTTTTGCCGATAACATAGAAGCAGTAATTGGTAATTTCAGGTTTCTATTGTTTTATCTTATTGGTGGTCTAGTAGCCCATTTTGCCCACATTTATTTCAATTTAGATAGCTCCGTTCCCACTATTGGTGCAAGTGGCGCAATTTCCGCAGTCATGGGTACTTACTTGGTTATGTTTCCTACTTCTCGCATAAAAATGTTGTTCTTAGTTTTCGTATTTCGTATTCCTGCCATTCTCTTTTTAGGATTTTGGATTTTCCAGCAATACAACCAAGGTGTAGCTTCACTTTCTATTGTTGAAGAATCAGCAGGTGTGGCTTGGTGGGCACACATTGGCGGTTTTGTTTTTGGGGTGCTGGCAGGCATTTATTATCGTATGCAAGGATTAACTAAAAATGCGCTTTCATCAAAATATGCTTAGAGCTTGTTTGAAAATTTTCTTTAGGTGAAAATCAATAGCTTGTGGTTCTGATGATAGGAAGGCGAGGGAATTTAGCGGGCTAAATGACTAAGCCTTACTTAATTCTTAAATGATTGAATTTTGTGTCTTACAAATCAAATAATTCAACGATTCAATTCTTGCAATGTTGTTATCCTGCGCTGAACAAGATAATTACTAGGATAATAATTGACTGTTCCCGCATTCTCTACAAAAAAATAATACTCAATTTCTTTATTCCCCTTACTCGGAATGACGATGCTATAAACATTATCCCCTTCCATATCGTCGCCTTCCACACCATCATCATGTAAGTAGGCTGCTGTAAAGTTTTGTTTATCATTGTAACGATAGTAAACAATGACATTTGTAGAATATCTGTCCACTGTGACCTTAAATGTAAAATCGGTGATGGGTTGATTACTATTTTTCTTTTCTATTTCAATTTGCTTAATTTGAGAAGGGAGCATTCCCAACAACGGATGATTCCTCAAAAACGAAGCCCTTGCTGCTGCAAATCTAGCTAATCCAGGTATCTGAATTAAATTACCGCTCGTTTCATCCAAACTTTTTTTTAATTCTTCTATGCGGTAATTGCCTTCCATCAAATGCGGTATAATTAATTCGTGTAACTGCTTCGCCATACTTCTAATAGCATCATTCCAAAAGAAATCTTCTAAAATATTTCTTATGTAAGCAATGTATATTTTTTGGTAATCTTCTTGTTTCAATAAATAATAAATCAATGGTTTTTCTTCATTATAAGCATGCAATAGCGGGTCGAGTCGCATAATGTCCACTATGGAAAGGTCGCTTCCCTCGCCTGTGTTTCTATATGTCCCAAAAGCACTATGCATTTCCCCCATAATAGTGTGAAACACTTCTTTATCGTCTTGAATTAAAACATAATTTGGGCTTTCCATTCCAGAATAGCTATTCAAATGTGCCAAAGTATTGTTCAAAGCTAACATCCACAGGGTTTTGTGCACATCTAATAATTTGCTTAAATCCTCATTAGGAGTGCTAAGTTGTTGTGTGAATTTATACAAAGAAGCCCAATTACTGTCATTATTCGTTTTGAAATTTGTTTTTAAGCAATTTAATTCAACATTGCTTTGCAAACTAGTAACTTCCTTTTTCGAGCATTTTTCTTTTGTGGATGTACTAGGTTTAGCGTAAAATATACCTTTTACCTGATTTCCAAATTGGCGTTTTACAAAAAAATCAATGGGTTCTGTATTAATGAGTAATCCGTAAAATTCTTTATTGATATAAACTTTAGCAAAATTCGCACCTGGTGTAGGCACATAATGATTAACAATTTGAGTTGCCAAAATATGTCTAATCATAGAGGGGTCTCGAAAAGGTAAGCCTAATTCAATATTAGTCTGTCCATTTATAGATTGTTCTTTTTTATAGTTCAGTTGTATTTCTAATGGATTTCTTACCCGACTAGGTGTAAAATAAGGCACGTCCTGAATCCTAATACCTACTTGACTAAACGATTGTTTATTTATTTTAACATTTGCAATTAGCATTTCATCACCGTTTATGCGCAATGAATCCAAAACTGTACGCCAATTAGGCATACTAGTCTCAATACTAATTTCTTGAATTTTATTCGGCGCATAGAAATCTTCTACCTGCGACCAAAGCGTAGCATTTATAGACAAACACACCAGAAAAAATATTATTTTCATGCTATTGCATTGTTGAATGATGACCTATTGACAGTTGAACGAACAATACTGCATACTTCGCATACAACGCAGTGAGAAGTTTTATAGTTAATTGCCGCTTTAAAAAAGAGACGGATTTAACTCTTTATGGAGTTTTGAAGACTTCAATCTTTCATTAATTATTGGAATATAATTTTCTTCTATTTCGATACCAACAAAATTGAAACCTAGTTCTTGTGCTGCAACCAGAGTAGTCCCACTTCCTGCAAATGGGTCAATGATTGTATTTTTTTCGTGTAAAGGACAAAGTATATCAACAAGTTTTTTAATTAAAACCAATGGCTTTACAGTGCAATGACTGTATTTTTCAGACTTGTCTTTCTTATTTAAGTTCTCAAGAATATTTGATTGAAAAGAACCATCTCGATTTACAGTTTTAAATACGCCAACATTCGTTTTTTGTAAAGTTTCCCAATAATTATTTTCTAATGGTTTTTGAACTAAAACAATTCCTTCCCATTCATTTCTAAAAGCACTATGCCAACCATTCCACTTTTCAGAATCGGGATCTCCCATTTTTTCTAATTTACCTTCTAAGTTAAGCCCCCTAGGAATGCCCGAATTTCTCCTATACACAAGCACATCTCTTGTATAAAAACCGCTATTTTCTAATGCAATTTGAACGTGAGCAATAGAACGATTACTATTAAATACGGCAACAGGTGCACCAGACTTACAGATTCTAAACAATTCATCTGTCCACAATTGACACCAACGCATATATTCTAAGTCATTGTTTCGATTTCTCTCATACCATCGGGCATTTCTAACACCACCAGCTAGACCACTTCCATAAGGAATATTCTTTACCATCGTTTTACTGTCTTGTACTCTTTCTGTCCTTCTTTTGACTTCTGAATCACTCCACTTATGACCAATGAACTCATAATTATAAGGGGGGTCAGTAATGCAACAAGCGATGGATTCTTCAGGAAACTCTTTCATAACATCAATACAATCCCCAGAATAAACCTTATTTAATTCAAATTTCATTTTCTAATAATTTTAAATGTGCCTTTATTCTTTAAGTCTATCAACCAGCTTTTCAAATCAAATCCTGTTTTCTCTTTAACATATTCAAAAGTGTCATCTCCCACATATCTTGTCCATCCACCAGCATCCATTTTGTTTAAGGCAGCGTACAGATTATCAGATCTCAAGAACAAAAAAACAGGTCTGTACCCTTTTTCTTGTAAAAGTTTCCCATGTAATTCAAACTTTTTTAAAGTACCTGAGTCACCAGAACCAACCCTATATTTCGTATCAATGGCATCATTTCCACAAAAGAAATCCGCAGGTTCGTCTTGTCCAAATCTCATTGGTGGCTCAAAATCTTCACAAGTAGCCTCAAACAAATCTCTTAACAAATTTTCCCAACACTTACCAAGTTCTCGTCCCCAGTATTGCTTGTTTTCACTTTTAAGTTCTTGAGTTATACCGAACGCTTCCATTAGTACATCTGTATCATTAAAACCATCTAAATAAACTTTATCTGTAAAACTATCCGCATACTTACCTAAAACCTTGTTTAACTTGTCTTCAATTTTGCACATACAATGAATATTTCTTTAATTATTTTATTGGCTACTCAATTTACGCGGCAAAAATCGCCTAACTTGGAATTGGTTTTTAGGAATATAATTAAATTTTCATGAAAATCGGATAGAGATAGTTCTGAAGGAACAAAACAGGTCAATAAGTAACTTATCGAAAAACTAGAAAAAGACAAATTAACTGTCTCCATGTGATGTACTAACGATATGCAACCATTAATAGAAAACACTTTTCAGATAACCTAAATACTAAACGTGTTAATCAAAGAACTAATCAATGAAAATGTCAAAGAAGAAAAGCTAGCAAATAACAGTGTGGGTGTAAGAAGTAGTGGTTTAATAGTAAATTAAAGGTGTGTGCCTTTAATAAAAAACAGTGCCAAACTAAAAGTAAAGTGCTTTTAAATCTACTACTTCCTATACATACACATACAGGCACGTTACACGTAGTCCCTACACCAACTCTGAATCATTCCAGTTTTTTTGTGGCGTTTTTTGTTTTTCTATATTCGGCAAATCCAATTTATAATCTTCGGTTTTAGGTGGTGGCAGTTGTTGTTTATATCGGTAAAGTTCTTTGGCGAGTTCTTTTTCTTCATATGCGGGCAGTAAAAATAATTTGTAATACTTTATACCAAGACCCAATCCCCAACCTAATAGCGGATAAATGAACCACAAACTGTAAGGGTTAGTTGTAATGTTGATTAGAAAAAGAAAAGTATTGACTAAAATAAAACTACCCAACTCGCGTCGGAATTTCTGTTTAGCTTTTATTTTTTTTCTTACATCTGCTGGAAGTTGTTGAAACTCTTCGCTTGAATAGGTACTCATGTGCTAGATTTTTTCTTACACACAATATAAGCATTACTTTTCAACAGAACAACTTGTTAGACCAATTTTACTTTTTGCACGACTAATAAGCCATCGCGCAAAGGCAACATCACATTAGCCACTCGTTCATCGGCTTGCACTTTCTTATTGAAGTCATCAATTATTTTGGTGTCTTTATCTTTGTTGGTATTCAACACTTTACCATGCCAAAGCACGTTGTCAATCAGTAAAAAGCCACCTAATTCAACCCTATCAAACACCAAATCGTAGTAAAAGGCATTGTCTTTTTTGCCAGCATCAATAAAAACCAAATCAAATTTGCCCTCCAAAGTCGGAATAATGTGCCTAGCATCGCCGATGTGTAGCTCAATAAGCTCCTCTAAGTCCGACAAGCGAATGTATTTTCTAATAATATGTTCCAATTCTTCATTGGCTTCAATAGCTTGCAATGTACCACCTTGCTGTAAGCCTTGCGCCAAACAAATAGCAGAATAACCGGTAAAAGTACCAATTTCCAAGATATGCTTTGGTTGTATCATTTTGCTGATAAATTGTAGCATCTGCCCTTGCAATGCGCCAGAAAGCATTTGTGGTTTTAGCGTTTTCAGGTGTGTTTCTCGCTCAAGAGCTTTCAATACTTCATTGACAGGGCTGGTATGTTCTAGGCAATATCGGTGCGTGGCTTCAAAAAAGTTCATGCTGTACGTTTGATAAGCGAATCAAAAAAGTAGTGCCTCAACTACTGGACAGGCAAATTTTAAGCCTGTCCAGTCCATTATATATCAATTTATATCAATGCCTCCCAAAGAATTTCGACAGGATGCTTAGCGGCTTTGTTTGTGCCATCCATAATTTGGTGGCGACAACTTGTGCCTGGTGCTGCAATAGTTGAGCCATTTGCCGCACGTATTGCAGGAAATAATACATCCTCCCCTATCTTCATGCTGACCTCATAATGCTCTTTTTCGTAGCCAAACGAACCTGCCATACCACAGCAACCCGATGGAATAATTTGCACTTCGTAGTTTTGAGGCAAACTCAATAACCATGCGGTGTCGCTTACATTACTCAACGCTTTTTGATGGCAATGACCATGCAGTAAAATCTTGCGCTCAGCTTGTGTGAATTGCTCAGAAGTAATGTTTCCTTTTTCCACTTCTTTTTTCAAGAACTCATCTATCAAAAAAATATGCTTTTTCAGTTCTAGTGCGGCCGATTTTAATTTTTTATCCACCAATCTAGGGTATTCATCCCTGAAACTCAAAATAGCCGAAGGCTCAATACCAATGAGTGGCGTATTAGCGGAAACGATATCTTTCAGCAACTCGACATTTTTATTGGCAAAAGCTTGTGCCATAGGCAGTAAACCTTTGGAAAGTGCTGCTCTTCCACTTTCTTCGTGCTTTGGAATTTCGACTTCGTAACCTAGTTTAGTCAGCAATTCAACTGCTTTTTGACCAATATGCGCATCGTTGAAATTGGTAAATTCATCTGCAAAAAGATAGACTTTCCCTTTTGCTGCCACGCTGTTTGTAGGCAATCGCTTTTTGTATTTTTTAAACCAATTTTTTAATGGCATAGCCGCCAATGCAGGCAAAGAACGCGCTGGAGCAACACCTAACACTTTTTTCAAAATGCTACTGGTGAGTTTGCCATTCAATACTGCGTTGCTAAGGCTTGGGAAAATAGCACCAAGTGCATTAAGTCTATTAATGTTAGCAAAAGCCTTTGCCCTCAACGGAACGCCATTCGCCTGATAGTAATGGTGTAAAAACTCTGCTTTTAGTGTGGAAAGGTCCACATTAGAGGGACATTCCGAAGTACAACCCTTGCAAGAAAGGCATAAGTCCATCACCTGTTTGAGTTCCTCGTTGTTGAACGGATTTTCCAGGTGCGCATCTCTGGTCAGAATTTCGCGCAAGGCATTAGCTCTACCCCTTGTCGTTTCCGTTTCGTGGCGCGTAGCGCGATAACTTGGACACATTGTTCCGCCAGAAAGGCTTAACTTTCGGCAATCACCTGAGCCATTGCATTTTTCTGCCATACCCAAAATACCATCTGAATCAGAAAAATCAAAAACAGTATCATATTTTCTAGGCACGACTTCTGGCTCGTAGCGCAGCGATTCCGTCATAGGAATAGCGTTTACAATTTTGCCAGGATTAAAAATATTTTGCGCATCCCAAGTTTGCTTAATTTGTTGAATCAACGCATAATTTTCTTTGCCAATCATCAGTGGAATAAACTCGGCACGCACTCTGCCGTCGCCATGCTCGCCACTCAATGAACCGTTATAACGCTTCACTAATTTAGCAGTAGATTCCGTAATGTCATGGAAAAGGCGAACGTCTTTTGTTTTCTTCAAATCCAAAATCGGTCGCAAATGCAATTCGCCTGCACCTGCGTGGGCGTAGTAAACTGATTTTTGTCCGAAGCCTTCCATCATTTTGGTAAAATCGGCAATGTAGGCAGGTAAATCCTTTAATGCTACTGCTGTATCTTCAATGCAAGCCACTGCTTTGGCTTCACCTGGCATATTGGACAATACGCCCAACCCCGCACTACGCAAATCCCAAACATTCTTTGTTTTTGGTGCATATACTTTAGGAAATGCGTAACCTAATTTGGCTAAACGCATATTTTCAATCATTTGGTCAGCTATGGATTCGGCTGCTTGTAAGGTTTTCCCTCTAAATTCAATCATCAACACCGCCTGCGGGTCACCATGTAGGAAAAAACGATTTTTTTGTTGCTCCAAATTATCTTTGGTACAATCCAAGATGATTTTATCCATCAATTCGCAAGCATAAGGCTCATATTCCATAGCAATCAGCACGGCTTCCATGCAATCGGACATACTTTCAAAATGCGCTGCTACCACGACATCGTGTGGAGGTGGAAGCAAGTCCACATGCAACTTAATTTCAGTGGTAAACGCTAAAGTACCTTCAGAACCTGCTAAAAACTTACAAAAATTAAAAGGCTCGCCGCCACCAAAAGGCTCTGTTTCGAGTAGTACATCTACGGCATAGCCTGTATTTCTTCTATGGATGCTAGGGTCTGGGTATTCCCTACGAATATTCTCCTGATTTTTAGGATTAGAGAGCATCGTATGAATTTGCTGATAAATTTTGTTTTCCAGCGTATTGCCAATCGTTTTATCTAAAAATGCTTGCTCTGTCAATTCATGGAATGTCGCTTCTGAACCATCGCTTAGCACTGTTTTTAGTTCAAGTACATGGTCGCGCGTAGTGCCATATTTTATGGAGGTAGTGCCAGAAGAATTATTGCCTACCATACCGCCTAACATACAGCGATTGGCAGTGGAAGTATTCGGACCAAAAAATAAGCCAAAAGGTTTGAGCGCAGCATTCAACTGGTCGCGTATAACGCCAGGTTGCACGCGCACCCATTGTTCTTCTGGATTGATTTCCAGTATTTTATTCATATATTTGGAAATATCCACTACAATGCCTGCACCAACGCATTGTCCCGCCAGAGAAGTTCCCGCCGAACGAGGAATGATGGATAAGTTGTTTGCCGAGGCAAAGGCAATAATCTTCTTGATGTCTTCTACCGTTTTGGGTAACGCTACTGCCGTAGGTAGTTCCCGATATACAGAAGCATCAGTTGCGTATAAAATCCTCATCAATCGGTCGTAGTGCAACTCTCCCTCTAAGCTATCTGCCAGCAATTTTAATTGTTCGTTCATATGTCGTGCTAAAGCATTTATTTTAATTCAGCGAATTTAGCAATGAAAATAGAAAATAGTCCGCTAATTCAGACATAAAAAATAGCAGGTTTTACAGCGACTTGACGAAGTCGCTTAAATTTGCCAAATGTTTTATCTTACTCAAGTTTTAGTAAAATTGTAATAATGAAGCTACATCACTATCAAACCAACGTCCAATGGACAGGCAATACGGGACAAGGCACAGCTCATTATCAGGCATACCGCCGAGACCATGATATTTCAGTGGCGGGAAAAACCATCGTCATTCCCGCTTCTTCTGATGCCGCCTTTCGTGGCGATGCCAGCCGATACAGCCCCGAAGAACTATTCTTGGCTTCGCTTTCGGCTTGCCATATGTTGTGGTATTTGCATTTGTGCGCCACTCACAGCATCTGCGTATTGGCATACGAAGACCACGCTATTGGCACAATGGAGGAACGAGCCGACGGCTCAGGTCAATTTACTGCCGTCACCTTAAAGCCTCTAATCACTATTAACGATAGCTCAAAAGCAGCATTAGCAAAGACGTTACACCACGAAGCCAATCAAAAATGCTTTATCGCTAATTCTTGCAATTTTACGATTCAACACGAAGCTGTGATTCAGTGGTGAGGCAAGATTGAGGGGGATTGAGATACTTTCTATAAACGGGGTGTCAGCACCAAAGCTCTTGAAGTGAACTCAAACAAATAGGATGAAGAAATTTGCTCTATAAAATATCTAAAGACAACTGGATAATTATATTTTTATTTTTTCTATTGTGGTGAACAGCTCTATTGAATCCAGCGCAAAAAAATCGAAATAAATCTATTAGCAAGGCACGAATATTTGTTGAACATGCTATTGGTAAGATGAAACGATATAGAATTTTAAAAAACAGATGTAGATTAAAATGTCAAAATATAAAAAATCGAATACTTGGAATTACGGCAGGTTTATGGAATTATCAACTGCAACTAAAATATTGATTATCATAGATAAATAAGTCTAAGAGCATGTTTAAATTTTTAATTACTGAAAACCAATATTTTATGAACCTGACTTCAGTAAGGCTTAGTCATTTAGCCCGCTAAATTCCCTCGCCTTCCTATTGTCAGAACCACAAACTATTGATTTTCACTTAAAGAA
>CALDYY010000072.1 GCA_937944245.1 uncultured Saprospiraceae bacterium
GTGAGGTTCATAAAATATCGGGTTTCAGTAGTTAAAAATTTAAATATGCTCTAAGTCTTCTACTCCAAAAAATCACTTTTTTTACTCATCATATTTTGATTCATACCAAGTGCTAAAGGCTTCTATTTTGATATTAAAGTAGGTTGTATGTATAAATTTTGAAATTTTACATCTAAAATATCAAAAAAATCAGATAAAAAGTAATGAATGATACATATGAGTAAACGTATGTTACATATAGAAATAATGGATAATAATGCTTAGCTTACATTTACAACTGTAAAGAAAATCATTACTAATATTTATTTACAGTAAGTTATGAGCGATATTTTACAATTAGTTCTAATAGTAAAATACTCCTATAGACGTAGAAAATGTTTCTGTAAAGTTTTCATCGTTTCATTCATTTTATGGTTACCGTCATTAGGCTGTATTGGTCAGAAGGTGCTAGACCTGAGAGAATACGATATTGAAAATATTAAAGACGCTACTCCTATCGTAGTTAAAGCCTTGAAGAAGTGTAAGGAGGAAGGATTCAGTAAGTTGGTTTTTCCAAAAGGAACGTATCATTTCTACTCAACATTTGCTCAAGAAAGATTTTGTGAAATCACAAACAACGACAATGGATTAAAAAGAACTGCATTTCCATTAATTGGATTTAACGACTTTATTATTGATGGCAACGAATCGGATTTTATTTTTCATGGCAAGATGATACCATTTATAATAGAAGAATCTAGGAATGTTAAAATTACTAAGCTAAATATTGACTGGGAAGTGCCATTTACTTTAGAGGGATTGGTTGTCGCCTTTGATGAAGTCAATCACACCTTTGACATTCAGGTAAAAACGCCTTATGTTGTGGAGTTTGGTCGCTTGTTCTTATCGTTAGAAAGAGAAGATTCTCCATATGAAAGAAAGTATGGTCAGAGATTTGCCACTATGGAAAATTACAATATTGAGGTAGGGCAAAATATATTTTGGGATTCAAAGACAATGGCGCCTCTGTACAATACTAAGTTATATCAAATGCCGGAAAGTGGCATATATGCTAAAGAGTTAGAAAAAGGGCTGATAAGGATATCTACCAAAATCGAAAAATTACCGCCTATTGGTTCAGTAATGGTTTCAAAGGGTAAATACTTACAGAATAGAACTAGTCCTGCGGTAAGGGTATTTAAGGCAAAAAATTTAGAATTTAAAGACATCAATGTTTACCATGCAGGAGCTATGGGATTGATAGCAGAGCGATCAGAAGACATCACATTGGACGGGTTTAATGTTGTGCTCAGAAAAGGATCGGGTAGAATGGTGACAACGACGGCTGATGCAACACATTTTTGTAATGTGAAGGGAAATGTTACAATCAGAAATTGCACTTTCGAAAACATGCTTGATGATGCAACGAATATACACGGTACTTATGTGAGGGTGAATAAAATAATAGATGACCATACTTTAGCTGTCGAAACTTATCATCCACATCAAAATGGATATTTATTTGGTGAGGAGGGGGATACCATTAGGATAATTGATCAACATACTTTACAGCCTACTACCACTCTTTTGATAATAAAAAGAATAGAAAGGGTGAATGAAAAAATCTCTTATGTAACATTTGATAAACCTATATCCAATAAAGTTTCGCTCTATGACGGAGTTGAAAATGTATCATGGCATGCTTCCGCTGTAATAGAAAATAATATAGTGAGAAACAATAGAGCAAGGAGTTTTTTAATATCTACTCCGAGAAAAGTAGTGATTAGAAATAATTATTTGTCCTCTCAAATGGCTAATTTCAGAATTACTGGCGACTTGGGGTTGTGGAATGAATCAGGACCGTGCGACGACTTAATAATTGAGAATAATCTTATTGAAAATTCGGGATATGGAGGCAATGGCATACAAGCTGTATTCTTGATAGACCCACAATATAATGACACCAGTAGGGTCGAAGGGTTTTACAGCCGCAATCTAACAATTAGAAATAACATAATAAAAACGTTTGATAATCCTATCTTACTTGCTATATCTGTTGATGGATTGGTTTTTGAGAATAATGAAATTATTCAAACAAATGCTTACAAACCCATTTTCCCGAATGCGAAGAATCTGAGAATTATAAACTGTAGTAATGTCAATATTAGTGGGAATATCTACAGAAGCATAAATGGTAAATCTAAGGGAACACTTACAGTAGATAAAAAATCAAAAGATGTAAAAATTGGCAATAAAGATGATTTTGAATTAAAGTAAAACATAATTTTTCAAAATATTAAAATAAAGGATAATGAAAAGAATATTACTAATCTATGTAATTGTTGCATTATGTGTACAATTTGCATATTCACAAAAAAATGTTTCCGGTATAGTGACGGATAATACGGGTAATACGCTACCCGGCGTAAATATTTTAATTAAAGGTACTGACACTGGAGGGATTACTAATTTTAATGGAGCTTATAGCCTTGATGTAAAAGAGGCAGAATGTGTCCTAATATTTTCTTACACAGGTATGAAATCAAAAGAGATTTTTTATAATGGGCAAGAAAAAATTAATGTTATCTTAGAAGAAGAAGCCAATATTTTAAATCAAGTAGTAGTTATTGGCTACCAAGAGGTTAGAAAAAGAGATTTGACTGGATCTATCAGTTCTGTGGGTGATAGCTTAATTCAAGTGTCAAAAACGCCTAACTTGTTTGATGCCATTCAAGGACGCATTGCGGGGGTCAATATTGTGTCGTCTTCGGGAGAGCAAGGAGCTGCGGTGAATTATAATATTAGAGGTTCTAATTCTGTCTTTAGTGCAGGTTCGCCATTGTTTATCATTGATGGTGTACAAATTGATATCAATCAGAATGAAGTTGCGAGCGCTGGTGTAGGTTCGGTCGCTCCTATGGACCCGCTTGCTACTATAAACCCTCTTGATATACAATCAATAGAAGTTTTAAAAGATGCTTCCGCCACTGCTATCTATGGTTCACGAGGGGCGAATGGTGTTATCATTATCACTACCAAAAGTGGAAAAGAGGGTCAACTAAGATTTGAATACATGGGGTCTCTTGGTTTTGCAAATGCGGTCAACAAAATAGAGTTAATCTCACCAGAGGAATATTTGACTTATAGAAACCTTCGAGATCCTGGAAATCCATTTACAAACTTAGCTGATGGTACGCCGAGAGACTTCTCTAACATATCTAGTGTAAACTGGCAAGATAAAGTGCTAAGAACGGCAAAGGTTCAAAATCATAATATTAACGCAAGTGGAGGCTCAAAAAATACAAATTTTTCGGCTAGCCTTGGATTGTTACAACAGGAAGGAATTATTATAGATAATAGTTATGATAAATATAACTTTAGGATAAATACATCGCATAGGCAATCTGAGAAGTTGAACTTTGGTTTCACACTCAATAGCTCCTTTACCGAATCGCGAGGAGTAGCCAACAGCGGTGGTGGAGGGGACGAATTTAATGGCGTAGTACAATTTTTAGTGCTTTCAAATCCTTGGGAACTTACCGATTTAACGCAACAAGAAGAAACCAGTCAAGATTTTCTTTCGCCATTGTCATTAATCTATGAAGGTGAGAAAAAGCTAAGGTTGAATAGAACTATTGGTTCTTTCTTTGGGGAATATGACATAACCAAACATCTAAAATTTCGGTCTCAAGTCGGCGCTAATTTCAGTAATTCTAAATTACAAGAATTTCATTCATCAAATAGTTTATTTGGTTGGCGATGGAACGGAAGAGCCTTGCTAAGACAAACTGAAAGTTACAGCTATAATTATACAAGTACCTTACGTTATACCAAAACCTTTAATAGAAAGCATTGGGTGAATGTCTTAGGTGGCTTTGAATTATCAAGCTATAATAATGAAACTTTCTTTAATGATATTATAGATTTTGACAATCAGGGGGTGGGTTATAATGACATAAGTGTAGGTCAAGTATTTAAAAGTTATGGCTCCGATCGAATTTTTTCTAACAGAATATCTGCATTTTCACGCCTGAACTATACCCTAAAAGGAAAATATCTTTTTACACTTAATCTAAGGGCTGATGGTTCGGATAGACTCGGCAGGGACAATAGGTGGGGCTATTTTCCGGGAGGCGCTTTCGCGTGGAGAGCTAGCAAAGAAAATTTTTTGAAAAATATTTCACAAATCAATGAATTAAAGTTTAGAGTTAGTTACGGACAAACAGGTAATGAAAGGATACCTCCTTTTAGCTATGCAGCAAGATTAAATAATGCTTTTTATGCAGATAATGACAACCTCATATTAGGGCTAGCTCCAAGCACTTTAGAAAATCAGAGTCTTAAATGGGAAACAACAAGCCAATTCGATATTGGATTTGATTTAAACTTATTTAACAACAGAATGAATATTGTATTTGATTATTACAATAAATTAACATTTGATATGTTAGTTAATGCTCCAATTCCGGCACAAACGGGCTTTAGTGCACAATGGCAAAACTTAGGTAAACTACAAAATAAAGGTGTGGAATTAACCATAAGTACCGTAAATGTGCAAACACCTAAATTAAGATGGTCAACAGATTTCAATATCTCACATAACGCAAACAAGATAAAGGATTTAGGAAACGTACAATTTATCCCTACAATAATACCTGGAGGATGGATTACCAATCCTGGAAGAGTAGTAGTAGGACAACCTATCGGTACAATGTATGGATATGTATTCGATGGCATTCATCAAATTGACAATAAAGAAGGTGCTGTGCCAGGTACAATTAGATACAAGGATTTAAATAACGATGGCAAGATTGATGATAAAAATGATAGAACCATCATAGGGAACTCTAACCCTTTACATACAGGCGGTATAAACAATAGCTTCTCTCATAAAAATATTACTCTTTCTATGTTTTGGCAATGGAGCTATGGCAATGATGTCTTTAATGCAGCTTTATTAAGAGTAAATGGATTCCAACCATTTATGAATATTACTAAAAACTATTATGAAAATGCCTGGACAAAAGATAATCCATCAAATACAGCACCAGCTTTTGGTAAGGTCGCACCAGTGCCTTCGAGTTATTTTGTAGAAGATGCATCCTTTTTAAGGCTAAAGACTGCAAATTTATCTTATGATTTTCCTGGAAAAATCTTTAAAGGGTATCAAGTCAGTTCTCTGAGTTTGTTTTTGTCTGCTAACAATTTATTGACTTTTACTAAATACTCAGGCTTTGACCCAGAAGTGAGCTCAAATAATGTTTTATTAAGAGGCTTTGAAAGGTTTTCCTATCCTAGAAGTAGAACTATAATTTTTGGTTTAAATTTAAAATTCTAATAAAATGAAAAAAATAAAAATTTCTTTTCTAGCTATAATTTCTTTTATGGCATTCTCATGCCAAGATTTTATTGACACTGAGCCGTTTTCTTTTGTTAGTGTTGATAACTTTTACAAAACTCCTAGCGAAGTCGAACTTGCACTAACTGGTGTTTATAATGTATTGAGTGCTAATGAAGTAGGTCAAGGATTCGGCAATAATTCAACTTTTTCGAGAAATCTAATGCTTATGCTTAACGGTGCCACTGATGAGGTACTTGGTAGAGATAACAGTTTAAACCCAGATTATGTAGTATGGGGCAACGCAACGTTTACTGCGCAAAGCAACTTTTTAAATGAGGCTTGGATATTTTTGTATTCAGGAATTGCTCGAGCTAATTATCTCATAGAGCGAATTGAGCCTGTAGAAGGATTCCAAGGGGATAGAAAAAAAGAAATCATCGCAGAAGCTCGATTCTTGAGAGGGTTTTATCATATGATGCTTTCCATGATGCATGGTGGTATTCCTTTGGTTACCTCTACAAATGAAAATCCAAAAAAACCGCGCAATTCCATTCAAGAAGTATATAAGCAAATAATCGAAGATTATGAATTTGCTTACAACAACTTGAAAAATAGAGCTGCAATGCCTAGCCGAGTGAATAAGTGGACTGCTGCTGGCTTCTTAGCTAAGGCGCATACTTATTTAGCGAGCAACAAAGTGTCAAAATCTAATAGCTTCATTACTATTAATAGTTTTGATTGGGTTGATAGTGATTTGCACTACTCAAAAGCATTAAGTTATACCGAAGATATTATTGCGAATAGTGGTTATCAGCTAATACCTAATTATGACTACTTATTTAGAGAATCTACGAAGAAACAACAATACCAAGAAACGTTATTATCTGCTGAGGCTAGTTCTAATTCTACTGTTAAAGCAATAAACCTCCTTTCTTACACATTTACGCCACTAGGAAATGTAAATGTCACAGGTGGTGGTTACGGTTGGTTTCGACCAACTCATGAGTTATACGCATTATACAATAGCGGTGATTTTAGGCGTAATCATAACTTAACAGGAAATATTAACAATACCAATAATGTGGAAATAATCGAAGGTGTACGGTACTATGCACCTAGACCAATACCGAATACCAACGTAGCTTTTTATTGTACTGGCAAATATAGAACGATTGATCCAGCAGCCAAAACAATTCCTAATTGGGCTTCAAATATCAATTTACCTATCTTGAGATATGCAGACATATTATTATTACACGCTGAGGCTCTTTATTTTAAAGGTAATGAAGCAGAGGCAAGAGATGTACTTTCAGAGATTAGAAAGCGTGTTGTACTTAATAGTTCTTCACTGGAACAACTCAATGATGCCTACAGAAGGGATAATTTCTTAGATGAATTACTTGAAGAGCGTTCTCGAGAATTATGTTTTGAGAGTTGGAGAAGAATAGATTTGGCTAGATTTAACAGATTTAATCAAACAATTGAGAATATGTCAACGACAGAAGGTTTTTATAATAAAGCTATCGTTCCAACGATTAAAAGTAACTGGATGCCTGAACGTGTTTGGTTACCAATACCAATTATTCAGATTGACTTAAACCCTAATTTAGTTCAAAATCAAGGATATTAATTAAACTAAAATAATTTAAAACACTAACGTTATGAAAATAAATTATCTTATACTGCTTTTTTTACTATTTAAAGTAGGTCTGTTTGCACAAAACAACGATTTTACTAATGCTAAAGAGAACAAGCTCTGGTCTGATGCTGAAAATTGGTCGCTTAAAGTTGTACCTGATACACTGAATACAGCGGCTGTTCGACTACCACTTTTGGTTGAGTCAATGGTGGACTTGGATGTTAGTGTCAAGAAAATTCAGAATCTCTTTGGAACTGCTGGAAGAGTATCTGTTGCTGGTGATAAAACCTTGACCATTAATCCAAAAGCAGCTAATGCCATAGGAATAGAAAATGTATCAAACAATAACACCAAATTATCATTTAAGGGCAAAGTTACCATCAGCAATTCGGCTGGGTTTACACGTTTGAAACATACAAATGGAACAGCAAACATTATTGAATTTGAAGATGGTTCATTGCTAACACTCAAAACGCCTTTAGAAGTATTTTCTGGTTCAAGTAATGACTTTAAATTTAATGGCAAAATTGTAGGTAGTGCTAACTTGAGATTAGCTGCCAATACCGAATCTACATTTGGTAAGACCTCATCCAACGATGGCTATTTGGGAGAGATTGTTTTCTTGCTTAATTCTAAATTGATTGTCAATACAGCAGATGACAGTATCTTTTACAATGGACCTAAATTACAAGTCAACGGTAATAATGCATCCATTGTACTAAATGGGGCTAACGTTTTTGCTTCAAGTATCATAGTTGGAGGTGCTAATACATTTACGGTTAATGCTAACAAGAACCAAAGTAATATGCGTAACATAGGATTTTCTGCTAATGGAATCCTCAACCTTGTGGTTGCTGATAGCGTAACCAACCTTTCATTTAAGGATAATTCGGAATTAGATTGGAATGCAGGCACTCTTAAAATAACAGGATTTAAAGATGGTGTTATTCGTTTTGGGACAGATAACAAAGCACTAACGGAAACACAATTATCTAAGATTATGGCGGACAATGATGTTAAGAATCTAGCACTGGATAGTAACGGGTATTTGGTGGATAAAAGCACTTTATCAAATATTACTTTTGAGAGTAAAGTTGCAATGCCAATTATTCAGTCAACTCTAACATCCAACACACTTAATTTTAATACACCACAAGATAATGTTAGAATAGTGGATTTGAACGGTAGAGTCGTTTTCAATAAAAGAGCACAACATCTTTCAGAGGTAGATATTAATTTTTTATTGCCAGGTCTGTACTTCGCTATTTTTGACAACAACAAAGTAGAACGATTTATTAAAAATTAAAATCTTATGCGGCAATTCATTTGCGTTATCTTATTACTTTCAGCGTGGCATTCTTACAGTCAATTAGGAAAGGTGCCATCCTTTTTCAATATTCAACGAGATACACCGTTAGTAGAATTAACTACAACAATTACAGTATCCGTTGCAGATTATGATGCAAGGGTAGATGATGGAGTAGATGATATTGCCGCTATAAAAAAAGCTATTGATGCTGCTGCAATATTAGCCTCTTTACAGAATCCTGTGCGATTACTTTTTGAAAAGGGTACATATGACCTGATGCCTGATTTGAGCAGCTCCCATGCTATTGAAATGAAAGATGTTAATGGTTTAGTATGGGACGGACAGGATGCAGTATTTTTGTTGCACAATCCGAGTGTTGGTTTTTTGAGCCTTTTGAGATGTAAAAATACGATTATCCGAGATTTTTCGGTAGATTATGCTAGTTTACCTTTTACACAAGGCAAGATAACTAAAGTAGAGGCTGCAAGTGGTTATTTTGAATTTAAAGTGGATGACGGTTTTCCATTGCCCACCGAAAGTGTTTTTGCGGACGCGCCTGAGCGATGGGGAATGATAAAAAACGCTAATGGTTCTCTCAAAAAAGGAACACCCAATCTCATTGCTCATAAAAGATTTTTTGAATTGGTCGCTCCAAGAACATATAAGTATGCCAATCAATTAGGAAACTTAAATAATGTCGCTGTTGGTGACTACTTCGTTCACATAGCAAGAAATAATGGAAGAACTATCATTAGGAATAATAGTGGTAAAAATTTAACATATTTCAATATCACTGTACATGCGAGTCCCGCAGGAGGATTTAACGCCTTCAATAGCGAAGAATGGAATATCATCAATTCAAAAATCAAACTTAAAGAAGGTAGAGTGCATACTTTAAATGCTGACTGTATTCATGTGAATGGAGGATACATAGCACCTTGGGTAGAAAATTGCCTTTTTGAGGGAAATGCTGATGATTGTGTAAATCTGAAATATACAAAAAGAGTGATTAAAGCAGTTCATAGCTCAACACAACTTACAGTAGAAGGTAACGTTTTTTTACAGGAAAATATAGAATTTTACAATCCTAGAGATGGATTGATTTTAGGAAATGCAGAGGTAACTAAAGTTGAAAATCTTGGAAGTAATTTATACAAAATCACGCTATCTAACCCTATAAATATTACAACTATTAGAGACCCAGACCATCAATCTACTGATAAAGCCTATGTAGAAAGCCGTTCTAATCAATCTTTTATTTTTAGAAATAATATAGTTCGCAATACAAGAAGATATGGGTTATTGATTCAAAGTAAATATGCACTAATAGAGAATAATCTTTTTGAAAATTTGAGTAGTGCTGCAATATCAATACAAAATGGAGTGGATTGGGGGGAAGGATACCGAGCGACTGATATTGTGATTGATAAGAATACCATGATAAATTGTGGTTTTGATACTTCATATAAAAAAGAAGAAAACTCCGCTGCTATAAAAGTAGATTTTATGAAACTTGGACGGCCTTGTAATACATCCACTAGATGGTGCGGTGATGTAACTTCAGACGCGCAAGGGCACAGTAACATTATAATAACTGACAATAAAATTATTTATAATAAAAAAGGAGTTTATTTAAAAAATATAAATGGTTTAAAACTTCATAATAATTTTATATGCCACTCAGGACAAGATATTAATCTTGGTAGTAATGACAGATCCATTCCTCAGACTATTCTGAATAGTAGCAATGTATCAATTATAGATTTTAATTATACATTGCCCAACGCAGATTTACATTTCGTTTTAGACGAGATAAGTTCTGATGAGACAGTAATCAACAGAGGTGCTAACAGCAATATAAATTTAAAAATTAATACTCAAAGCAATGAATTCATTATTCAGGGGCATATTGATAGAGAGGTTGGTTATTGTATGGCAGTAAAGACCGAAGGAAATGGAAATCTAACTTTAGTGGATAGCACTACCGGACAGGCATTTGTAGGAGCTACATCAAATGCGGCAAGGTCTTATGCCTTTTGGTTAAAACCCGAAAAAAAAGTTTTTCAGACATTACTATTTAGTGGAGGTCCTTCTGAAGGAGAGGTATTTTCTATACAGATGCAGTCAAATATGGTAGTAAGGGTAACTGATAACAATAATAATTTTGTATTGATGGCAGATATGCCTTTGGATATAAATGCTTGGAATCATATTGTTGTTAGTGTACCAGAAGGAGGTAATATACAGGATATTTCTCTGTATAAAAATGGCATTCCTTCTTCTGAAACATACATTGGATTTAATGATAAAATCAATACCACTGCACGCCCCATACTCTTTTTTCCCAGATTTGAAGGAAAGATAAGTGATATTAGGTATTTTGAATATAGCCTGTGCAATGGTGAGGTGAATGAAATATTTAAAGATAGATATATCTCTGAGATGACAAGTTTACCTACTACAAAAAAACATACCATTGGAGTGTATCCAACGATTGCTACTAATAGTATTTTCTTTAGTGATCCGATTACTTCGGTTGAAGTTTTTGATTTACAGGGTAAATCGGTATTGAAAAAGGAGGGTTTAGCTCTTGAATTTACAGATATTACTACTATTGATGCTGGTTTTTATATTGTAAAAATTAATAAATCACAAATTGTGAAAATAATAAAAAAATAAATCATGATGAACTATAAAATATTTTTGATAATTCTTCTTTTTAACGCTATTATTGGTAATGCTCAATATAACTTCACATTACCTTCCCATTTTAGGGCGCAAAGGAATCTACCATTAATTGACTTAGAAAGTAAGATGGATATTATGCTAAGTAATTATGGGGCAAAACCTAATGATGGTAAAGATGATGCAAAAGCAATTTCCAAAGCTTTAGAGACTTGCAAAAAATTATCCAGCTCGGGAGTAAATGTAAGATTGGTTTTTGAAAAAGGTACATACGATTTATTTTCCAACACCAATAATACTCACATTATAGAATTACAAGAAGCTAACAATATTGTAATAGACGGTAATGGTGCAGAGATTATAGTGCATGACCCACTCATGGGTTTTTTATCTATTATGAAAAGTAGTAACATAATAGTAAAAGACTTATTTATTGACTATAATCCACTACCATTTACTCAAGGCAAAATCGTGGCAGTAGATGTAAATGCTCAAACTTTTGATTTAAAAATAGATGAAGGTTTTCCGAAACTGAGTGAACCCATGTTCCAGAAAGCAACAAGAGTGTGGGGAATGCTTATGGATTCAAAAATACCAGGCAAGCTAAAGGATAATGCACCAAGTCTTTTTAATTCAAAAACGTTCGAGGATTTGTCATCAGGTGTTTTTAGAGTTAAGTTAGAAGGTAAAGGGTTACTCAAATACATTGAAGTGGGTGATTTATATGTGCATATCGCACGTTCTAATGGCAAAACTATTTTTAATACAAACAATAGTAAAAATGTTACCTATTTGAATGTGGTGAATTACACAAGTCCGGCAGGAAGTTACTCTGCTTATAATATGCAAGAATGGAATATTATAAATTGTCAAGTGAAACTTAAACCCGGTAGAATTCACAGTGCTAATGCGGATTGCATACACGCAAATGGAGGAAAGTTTGGTCCGTGGATAGAGAACTCACTTTTTGAAGGGTACAGCGATGATGCTATTAATATGAAAGCGACTAAGGCACATATTCTACAACAACTCTCCCCTACGGAAATCATTGTCAAACAAGGAGTACGCAAAGGCGATGTCATTAAGATATTCAATCCTCGTGAAGGCGTGTTAATCGGACAATTCGAGGTAATTGCTAATAAATTTTTGGGGGAAGGCAAAATGCACATCACATTACACAAAGCCATAGAGCAAAAACTGGAGGTAGGTGAAAATAAAAGGAATGATGTCGCCTACGTGGATACCCAATCAAACGAATCTTTTGTAATCCGGAATAATACCTTTAGAAATGCAAGGAGGTATGGGATTCTTATACAAAGTACAAATGGTATTATAGAGCGAAATATGTTTGAGAACTTGAGTCAAGCTGGTATTAGCATTATTAATGGAGTAGATTGGGGAGAAGGTTTTATTGCTAATAATATAGTAATAAACAATAATATCTTCAATAATTGTGGCTACGACACTGAATATTTTAATCAACAGAATGCAGCTACTATTCGACTGCAAGTTACAAAACTTAAAGATTTAGAGGCAAAAGGTAAGTGGAATGGAGTGGCTAGTGCTGACTGGCAAGGCATCGAGAATGTGACGATTACTAACAATATCTTTTCCTATAACAAACGGGCTTTAGCCATAGAATGCTCTGTCAATACAGTTGTGAAGTCTAACAAATTCATAAGAAATTCAAAGGACTTATCGCCAGATCATGAAATTATATTAGAAAGTAACAATACTAATTTGGTTTTCGAGAAGTGATAATCAACTTGAATATATTAAGGAAATGATAGATTAAAATTATAATATGAAAGTTCTAAATTTTATAAATATTCTATTGGTATTATTAGTTTTACTGCTTTTTTCATGTAAAACTTATAAATCAGAAATAACACAACAGAAAACGGCTAAACCTAACATTATTTTATTTTTTGTTGACGATTTAGGTTGGTCAGATTTGGGTTTCCGAAATCCTGTATTTGAGTCGCCCAATATTGATGCGCTTTCAGAAGCGGGTATCAATTTTAATCAAGCATATATAGCAAGTCCAACTTGTAGCCCAAGTAGAGCGACCTTACTCACGGGGAAACATCCGGCTAGGCTCAAATTAGTACGGCATATTCCTGGCGAACAAATATATGGCTATAACGAATTGGGTCAAACTAAGGAAGAATTTCATGTATTACAAACAGACCCAGCTAAATTCCCTTCTCGAAATTGGCTGCCTTTAGAGCATGAAACCTATGCCGAAGCTCTGGCTAAACAAGGATATTACAATATATTCGTTGGGAAATGGCATTTAGGTTCTGAGGAATACCATCCTATTCAGCAAGGCTTTCACAAGCAAGTGGGCACATCTAATTTTGGACATCCTAAGTCATATTACCCTCCTTACTTCAAGCAAGATTATATTTATCCTGATGACAAAGAGACGTACCTGACAGATAAACTTACTAAGGAGGCTGTGGATTTTATAAAAAATTATGATAAGCAATCCCCATTTATGTTGACTTTATCGTACTATTCTGTACATACGCCACATCAAGGAAGAAAAGATTTGGTAGAGCACTTCAAGAAAAAAGGTTTGGAAGATCGCTATGCTAACTATGCTGCTATGGTTAAATCTGTTGATGAGTCTGTCGGAAATGTATTAAAAGCAGTCAATGACAAGGGGATTCAAAAAGAGACAATTATTATTTTCTTATCAGATCAAGGAGGCTTTTTTAAAAATAATCCATTGAGAGGAGGCAAAATGGCTGAAACTTTATTTGAGGGAGGCGCTCGTGTTCCATTTTTTGTTTATTGGCAAGGCGTGACCAAACCCAATAGTATTAATAATTCAATAGTTCAATCAACAGATTTATTCCCCACTTTTGTAGATATTGCTGGTGGTGATATTTCACAATACAAAGATTTGGATGGTATTTCTTTGTTATCTACAATAAAAAAGAATGATAATCTGGTAAGAGAACCGATATTTGGCTACCGTGCTTATGAGGATTTGTATGCCTCTGTACGCGATGGCGATTGGAAGTTATTAGCTTACCGAAGTGGTAAGTTAGAACTTTACAATATCGAGCAGGATAGGGGTGAGATGAATGATTTATCTAAAAATGAACCAGAGATAGTAGCCAAAATGGTTAATCAACTCAAGGAGTGGGAGAAGAAGGTTCAAGTTGAAACATATTCAGGTGTTCAATAAAATGTAAAATGAATAAAATGAGATTAAATAGTATATATTTTCTGTCTTTTTTTCTAGTTGTAACAATTGGATCGGTCGCATCTTTTACAGCTAAAGAAAAGGAGGTAAAAAGGCGACCAAATATTTTATTTTGCCTTGCTGATGACGCTACTTGGAAGCACATGAGCGCATATGGTACTGAATGGGTAAATACACCATTTTTTGATAGGATAGCCTCAGAGGGTTTACTTTTTATGAATGCCTATACTCCTAACGCGAAGTGTGCTCCTTCGCGAGCCATCATATTAACGGGAAGAAATTCATGGCAATTGGAAGAAGCGGCTAATCATTTAGCGTATTTCCCTACGAAATTCAAATCATTTCCAGAAGCATTATCTGAAAATGGTTATGATGTAGGGTACACTGGTAAAGGTTGGTTGCCTGGCACTGCACTCAATTCCGATGGTACAAAACGAGAATTAATCGTCAAACAATACAATCAAATAAAGAAACAAACGCCGACAAAAGCTATCAACACAGTTGATTATGTGGAAAATTTTAAGCTTTTTATGAAGGACAGAAAACCGAATACCCCATTTTTCTTCTGGTATGGCGGTTTTGAGCCGCACCGTGCCTATGAATATGGTACTGGAGTGAGCCTTGGCAATAAAAAATTAGCTCAATTAGATTCTGTTTTCCCCTATTGGCCACAATCAGACGTGGTTAAAAATGATGTGTTGGATTATGCCTACGAATTGGAATATTTTGATCAACAAATAGGAGGAATACTCAAGGTGCTTGAGGAAAATGGGGAATTAGAAAACACTATTGTAGTAGTAACAGCGGATAATGGGATGCCCTTCCCACGTATTAAAGGTCAAAGTTACGAACATTCTAACCATATGCCATTGGCTATCATGTGGAAGAACGGTATTAAAAAAACGGGTCTAGTAATAGAGGATTACGTAAGTTTTACGGATTTCGCAGCCACTTTTTTGGATATTTCAGGCAGCTCTGCTAAGGAATCGGGTATGCAACCGATACAAGGTAGCAGTCTAGCAAGATATTTCAAAACATCAAAATCTAAACTGAAAGCACCTAAAGACAATTATGTATTGCTGGGGCAAGAAAGACACGACGTGGGAAGACCTAATGATGTGGGGTATCCTGTTAGGGGAATAGTAAAAGATGGATTCCTATATTTAATTAACTACGAAAATGATAGATGGCCAGCCGGAAACCCTGAAACAGGCTATACAAACACAGATGGGAGTCCTACAAAGACCGAAATTTTAAATCTAAATAGAAGTGGTGAAAATAGCTACTATTGGAATTTGAATTTTGGTAAACACCCAAAAGAAGAATTATTTAAAATCAGTGTGGATGAAAACTGTTTAAATAATTTGGCACTCGACAATCAATATAAAAGCATAAAACTAAAACTCAGAAAATTACTAGAATCAGAGTTGAGAAAGCAAAAAGACCCTAGAATCTTTGGTAACGGGGCTATTTTTGATAGATATGTTCCTGATAGAGGTGCAAATTTTTATGAACAATATATGCGAGGAGAGAAAGTATCCTCGGGCTGGATAAATGATACAGATTTTGAAAAGCATTGGAATCAGAAATAAATGATTACGCAGGTATTAAGAATTCAATTACGATGTTGGTTTTACAACTTGTTCTTTTAGATTTTCAATATATTTACTAGGGGTCATTCCCTTTTCTTTTTTGAAAAGAATGATAAAGTGTGCATAGCTGGTGATACCTACTGCGTACATAGCTTCTTGGACTCTATCACAACCTTTGTCAAACATATTGATAGCTGTATTTATCCTAATAGAATTGATAAATGCTGTAGAACTTTGACCTATCAAAGCATTAATCTTTCTATGTAACTGCATCCTACTTAGACCCAATTCTTTAGCTAAGGCTTCCACAGAAAAGTCTGGGTCTGAGATTTTTCTGGATATTACTTCTTTAGCATTTTGAATAAATTTTTGGTCATAAGAAACATAATTATTTTTAGTTTTTTCTATTGATCCGTTTTTTAAATGCTGCCTAAAATTATTTCTAGTAGAGATAATGTTTTTAAGCTTTTGTAGAAGTTGATAACTATTAAATGGCTTCGAGATATAGTCCCAAGCACCTGCACGCAGACCAATATCGCTAAATTCATCACCAGTTTTAGCTGTTAACATTAATACCGGTATATGTGATATCAATATATTTTTTTTGATAAGATTACACAACTCTATGCCGTTTAACTCAGGCATCATTACATCTGTAATAATAATATCTGGCAATTCTTTGATGGCTAATTCTAAGCCCTCTTTACCGTTACTAGCCTCTATAACAGAGTAATCAGCTAAGAGTACGTTTTTGAGATATTTTCTTAAATCTAGGTCATCTTCAACGATAAGAATTTTTTCTTTCTGATCAGCAGCGATATCCACAAATGATTCTGGCATGTCACTAAGCAAGTAATTTTTTCTTACTTCTGGTGTCATGTCCTCAGTGGACAAAAATTCATTTATTGTAAAAGCGTTGTAAGACACGGGCAGCGTAATCATAAACTCTGTACCACCTATTGCACTATCTGAGACACTAATTTCTCCCTTGTGTGCATGAACAAGTGTTTCTGATAGATGTAAACCAATCCCTGACGAAGACCTTTCTTTTCCATGAAAATGTCGCTCAAAAATTTTTCTTTTATCTTCTTGGGGGATTCCTTTTCCGTTATCTTTAATTGCAATAATTACATATTCTAAGTCATTTTTCCATATTGGTTTTAGTTCAATTTCTATTATTCCTCCGAATGGGGTGTATTTAAACGCGTTTGATAATACATTAAATACTACTTTTTCAACAATATCTTTGTCAAAATAACATAAAAAGCTATCTGGTGTAATTGTTCTAAAATTAATATTTGAATTTTTAGCTTCCCAGTCAAAATATCCTGCTATATCTCTAATTTGGGTACATATATCGCCTGATGATATTTTTAATATATTTATACCAGAACTAATTTTTCTGAAATCCAATAATTGATTAATAAGATGGAGCATTCTATTGGTATTGCGCGACAGAACGTGATAGCAGAATTCTCGGTGTTTAACAGATATATTACCCCTTATCAAATCTTCAATTGGTCCAATAACAAGAGATAGTGGAGTTTTAAACTCGTGAGCTATATCAGTAAAAAATGTAAGTTTCAACTCATTAATCTCCTTTTCTTGTTCATTTTTTAATTTGGAAAGTTCTACTTGATTTCTAAGTTTTTCTTTGTTAAGCCAGAAGTAAAGTAAGGTAAATATTATCGTTGATGAAATAATAAAGTACAATACATAAGCCCACCAAGTATTCCAAGGCGCGGGTTGAATTTTTATGGTGATGGTTTTAGGATGACCAGACCATTCGCCCGTTGGATTGTTTGCCTCAACCACAAATTCATAATTACCGCTTGGTATGTTAGAGTAACTAGCAAAGCGATTGTTGTTACTAACCTCTATCCAATCCTTATCGTAATTTTTAAGTTTGTATCTATATTTGTTAACTCTAACATTTGCATAATTTGTACTTGAAAATTGTATTGCGAAGTCATTTTGTTTGTGATTAAAATGCAGATGATTGGAATTGTTGAGGGTCTTTGTCAATACGGTTGAGCCTGATAATTTTTGGTTTACTTGTATGGGTACATTATTTACAATTAGCTTGGTAAAAGAAATTTTAGAGGGATATTGGTTGTATTGTAATGCTCCACTTTTAAAGTAGTTTATGCCTAAGAGGTTACCAAAAAATAGCTCTCCATTTTTATTTCTTGATATTGCTTCCGTAAATGTATTCGTCAGCAAACCGTCGTGGCTATTGAATTTCTTGGTGTAACCACTTTTAGGCGAGTACCAAATAATTCCTTGAGAATTACTAAGCCATAGGTCTGATGCATCATCAGCAAGAATACCCATTATTTTTTTATTTTTTATGTTCTCAATTTGTACGGGTACAATTTGAGATTGGTTTGATTTTTTTAGTAATAATCCCGTATCTGTGCCGATATATAATGCCCCCTCCTTATCTTGATAAAAACACCAAATGGAATTGTTGGGAATATTGTATGCTCCTACCATTTGCTCATTATATCTTTCCATAGACAAAATTCTTCCTTTTTCATCAAGATTGATTTTAAACAAGCCATCGGATATTGTACCTACCCAAACACAATTTTCCACATTATCCACTTTTAATGTAAACACTCTTACATTTCTGAGACTCTCTAAGTCTTCAAAGAGCTGATTGATGAAAGAGGTTTGGTTTTTTGTTTTGTAGATTAATCCCTTTAAAGTTCCAAAATAATAATGACCAAACCTATCTCGACAAAAACTTGTTACTATTAATGATTTATCTTGATTAGGGTCATCAAAAATTGGAGCTCTAATAAAAGCGTTGCGACTTAGGTTTTCTTCTCTAAACAGTCCAGATGTTGTAGCTAGGTGTAATTTACCATTAAGTGTATCTACTTTAAAGGGTTTTGCATTCTCGGGAAGGTCAATAGATTTTTCAGATTTTGTCTTAAAATCATATTTATAGAATTTATCACCACGAAATCCAAACAAGACGTACTCATTAGTTGAAAACATGGTTCTCACATGTTTTTTATCTTTAAGCGGTAAACTTTGGAATTTTTTTTCATCAAGATTGGTGTAAATGACTCCTAATTTATTTGATACCCAAAGTGTGTTTGTACCATCTTTATAGATACAATTTAGATTGTTATTGGAAAGTGTGTATTGGACTTCATCAATAAAAGTTTCGGCTTTTGTGAAAATCTTGTCGCCTAATTTGAAATTTATTAATCCATCACTAGAGGTAGATAACCATAAATCATTATCATTACCTTCAGCCATGCAAAGTATATTTGATTTTTCTAAACTTTGGATTGACGTAAGCTCATTCCCTACCAACAAGTACAAACCTTGTGCACCACCGACCCATATCTCCCCTTTATTAGTGACTGTAATCGTATTAAAATTCTTATTTTCTGAACCATTTACCAAGACATAGTTATTTTGTTGTTCTATCCAAAGTCCATTATTGGCGGCATAAATAACGTCTCCGTTTTTACGTACTTTAATTTTTCTTATGCCAAAGCCTGTTAAGGGATTTTGCATAATTTCCACATTAAATGATTGATCTTTTTCAACTACTGTTAGTAAACCTTGATTTGTAGCCACTAAAATATTGCCATCAGCCGTTTGGGTAATGTCATTAATTAGTTTAAAATTACTAGGAATAACTACTCTTCTCATTATTCCGTCCTCAAGGGTGTAATAATTTAAGCCATACCCATCCGTTCCTACCCAAATACGCTTTTTGTTGTCTTCAAAAAGACATCGAATCCTATTACTAGATAAACTTAATTTATTTTCATTGTCGTGAAAGAAGTTTTCGACGCTGTAACCATCAAATCTATTTAATCCATCATAAGTCCCCATCCAAATGAACCCCTCTGAATCTTGAATTATAGAACTTACATCATGTTGAGATAAACCATCTTGAACAGTCAGTGTATTGAAATGTAGTCTTTGCCCAAGTGCATAGGCATACGTCAAAACAAGAAATATACCACTGATTGAATACCTAAACATAGTCTTGGATGAAAAGAATTTGTTAACAATTTTTTGTTTTACATAGATTAATGTCTAACTCAAAACAGTAGAATATTAAGATAGACAATCTATGTAAGAATAAATGTACAAAATAAGTTTGTATGTCGAATAAAAAATTTGAATTTTCAAAGAACTATAAATAAAAATGGGGATATTTTACATCCCCATCTATAAACTTTCTAGTATTGTATTAAGCTCAGCTATAACTAAAATTTCATGCTTAAATCACATAACTACTTTATTCTAAATCCTTTAGGATTTTGTTCCAATTTACTCAAATTGATAGATGAGAAAGGTATAGGTGCAATATATTGAGCTTCCGTAGGCTGTCTCAATAAGGTAACCGGCTCTGCTGGGTCTCTTTTAGCTGCCATTTCTGCTACCCTCTCTGTTCTAACTAAGTCAAACCATCTTTTGTATTCCCCAGCTAACTCCCAACCTTTTTCATCAACAATTTCGTTTGGCGTTGCAGAAGTGACATCCACTGTTGGATTTGCAACTGCAAAAGGTAAACCAGCAGCCCTTCTTCGTACTTGATTTAAAGCCTCCAAAGAACTTGCATTTTGTCCGCCTCCTCGTGCTTGAGCCTCTGCATGGATGAGGAGTACCTCAGCGTATCTGTAAAGTTCTATTGGTCTAAATGAGGCAGGTCTTGGTCCGAATGTTAAATCTTCGGCTAACACAAATTTCCTGTACATTGGATGCGCTCTATCTGATTTATCCCAAGGTGTTGTGGCTGGATTTTTATTGGTGATTACGCCGCCAGTAATTACCCTATTAGGAATGTCCAACAAGAATGTGAAATTTTTTCTCGGTCCTTCTGGGAAGTCTCTGAAAAATTGTAATTCAGGAAAGCAATCAGAAAATCCAAGTCCTTGGTGAAATGTAAAAGCAGTTGCCATTTCACCAGTAATGCTTTTATCTGTCGCATATCTTAGCGAAAAGATAGTTTCTTTACTTTGACCACCAGCCAGTGTCCATAATTGCTCAATAGGTAGAAGTGTGTAATAATTGTAATCAATAACTTCTTTTGCTTTTGCAGCTGCTAATGGATATTTACTGGCATCTTTTACAGGCCAGCCCGCCCAAGTGAGGTATAAGTCTGCCAATATAGTTTTTGCAAATCCAGCAGAGGCTCGCCCTACTTCTTCTGTACCCGGTTTAGGTAAAGATTGCTCCGCGATTAGCAAGTCGCTTTCAATTAACTGATAATTTTGCAAAACCGTAGCACGCTCTTCTTTTCCAGTAGGTAATACGCCATCCACAATCAACGGTACATTACCATACGTTTTTACCAACTGCAAATAGCATAACGCTCTAAAAACCCTAGCCTCCGCATCAGCTAGGTCAACCACTGCCTTTGGGGCTTTTGAAGTTTTAAGACCGTCTATAAGTGTGTTACAGTAATATATCGTTCTCCAATAAAAATCCCAAGCATGAGGTAGCCATATAATATCGGCATTTTCTCCATTACCATAATCAAATCGGTCAAAAACCCTTAGAGGAGCTTTATTTCCTCCTATCCATGTAGTGATGTCGTCAGCCCCATAGGTTGCTGTTCTAGTAAAGTGGGGTCTGATGTGCATGTTAAGTAAATTCCTATATATTGGAGCTACATTTGCAGCTACGTCTCCAGCATTATTGAGCTGTCCTACGGTCAATAAGCTACTGGTATCTTCTTCTAGTTTTAGACAAGATTGATTTGAAAAAATCAGTAATGTTAGTATGATAAGTTTAGCAAAATATTTCATAAGACTAATTTTTAATTTTTTTTAAAATGAAATTGTTAAACCAAATGTGACGGAACGATTGATAGGGTAGGAGTTATAATCAATCCCTACATCAGCATCTTGATTATTGACTGATAGCGGCGTTGCCGTTGATTCTGGATCAAAACCAGTATATTTGGTGAGAATAAATACATTTTCAACACTAGCGTAAATTCTGCATTTACTCAAACCTACCTTACTCAAAAGTTCATCACCTACGTTGTAGCTTAACGCAATGTTCTTCAAGTTTGTGTAAGAACCGTCCTCTACAAATTGGGAAGACAAAATTTGTGTTCCATTTCTGCTGGAAGGTATATTGCTAGGATTGGTCGGCGTCCATCTATTATTGAAATCAGCATGTACAGCGTGAAACTGTTCCGCACCTAAGCCCATTAATCTAGCTCTTTGTAAATTGTATATTTGATTGCCTTGAGCACCTGTGAACAGAAAGTTTAAGTTCCAATTTTTAAAATTGACATCCCAGTTCCAACCCCAAACATAATCTGCATTACCATCTCCAATTGTTGTAATATCATCCGTAGTGATTTTTCCATCAGGAATGCCATTTGGACCACTCACATCTCTATATTTGGCTTGTCCAGGAGTACCGTCAGTTTCTCCTGTTTGATAAACACCTTCAAAGATGTAACCTCTAAATGAACTTATGGGTAACCCAACTTCTACTCTTGTGGGGTTAACAGGAAAAGTATTTTCTCTAATTCTGTCGCCCACTTCAATTGCTTTTACATCATCAAATAATGCCAATACTTTATTCTTGTTGCTCGCCAAACTTAGTGTAGCGTTGATACTCCAATTTTTGTTTTGGATTATTCTCGTACCTAATGTCGCTTCAAATCCTTTGTTTTCGACTTCACCTGCATTCACAAATTTACGAGTTGGACCAACAAAAGAGGGTAGTTGGGTATCCAACAACAAATCAGTGGTATTTTTTTTGTAGTAATCGAAAGATAAGGTGATAGCGGATTCATAAAGTCCTAAGTCAAATCCCGCATTAATCTGCGCTGTTTTTTCCCATGTTAAATCTGGATTAGCCACTCTGTTTGAAGGAGCTACCCCCGTTGACAAAGTGCCGTTGAATGGATAATTAATCGCTTGATTTATTACTGCTCGTGAGCGAGTACCAAAAACACCAATAGCTTGGTTACCCACTTGCCCATAACTTACTCTGAATTTTAGGTTATCAATGGTCTCAATATTTTTAAGGAAAAGTTCCTCAGATACCCTCCAAGCTAAGGATGCTGATGGAAAATATCCCCATTTATTATTTTGAAAAACGCTAGTTCCATCTGCTCGCATAGATAATGTCAATAAGTATTTATTGTACAATGAATAGTTGATACGTCCTAAAAATGATTCCAATTCTCTATTTGACTCTCTGGTGTCGGTACGCTGCACTGCTGCGATGGACAAATCTTTATAGGTTACTAAATCTGTAAAAAAGTTACTAGCTTCCAAAATGGCTGTATTACTTCTCTCTTGAACCATTTCGTGAATTGCATCAATCTTGATATTATTATTTTTGTTAATGTCAAAATTATATGTGAGTCTATTGGTGTTGAATAAATTTGTAGCATAGAGATTTTCTACCGTAGCCAAACCATTCCTTGAAGAAATAATGGGCTGGTATCTGTTGTTTTGTCTAAGATTATTTACAACGCCTGCCGAGCTATTTAAAACAAGATTTTTGGTAATCTGGTAATTAAAGTATCCCGTAATATTCAGTCGGTTTAAATTATTATTCCTAGAATTGAAATTAGGAGCAATTAATGGGTTAACTTGTGAAGTAGCTACATTTTTTAATGAATTAAAATTGTAGTTACCATCTTTGTCAAAGGCTGGAGTAGTAGGGTCAAACGAAAGACCAACACCCAAGTCTGCTCTTTCACCCTCTAACACCTCATTGCGCACGTTAAAGTTTAAACCTACTTTAACTTTCTGGTTAAGTTTTGTATTAAAATTAGCCCTTAAGTTTAAGCGTCTAAAATATTGGTCGAGCACAGTTCCTGTTGTCTCATAAAAATTACCTGAAATATAATAATCTGTACTTTCATTACCGCCACTGGCAGCAATTTGAGCATTATTAAATCTAGCTGTTTGGAACAATCGTTTTTGCCAATCTTCGCCCCCATTTGTACGTAGTGCATCAAGTTCTGCTTGGGAATAGGCTTGTGAAAACGGCAGGTTTGGATCATTTGGATCTCTACCTTCTGCAAAATTTACACCGAGAGCAAAATCGTACGCATTCATTAATGGTAACTTTTGAGTGACATCGGCATATCCCGAAAAAGCATCAATCGTAATTTTGGCTTTGCCTTTGCTGCCGCTTTTGGTAGTGATTAAGACCACTCCATTGGCTCCTCTTGTTCCATAGATAGCTGTAGCCGAAGCATCTTTTAACACTTCCATAGAAGCTATATCATTCACATTGACTGCCGATATATCAACAAACTGACCATCTACAACATACAGCGGCTCGTTGCCTCCTGTAATGGAGTTGGCACCTCTAATGCGTATTTTAAAGCCACCTCCAGGTGCACCACTTGTCTGGGTAACTTGTACACCTGCCGCTCTACCCTGCAATGCTTGGCTTACATTGTTTAATGGTTGTTTATCAAAATCCTTCGCCGAAATAGATGTTAAAGCCCCCGTCAAATCACTTCTTCTGGCTGTACCATACCCAACCACAACTACTTCGTCTAATTTTGTGGCATCTTCTACTAATGATACATCAATAGTGGTTTGGTTATCCACTACTTTTTCGACAGTTTTAAATCCCAAAAAGCTAAAAATAAGTGTTTGTCCTGATGAAGCATTGATAGTGTATTGACCATCAATATCAGTAATAGTCCCCTGAGAAGTACCTTTTACAATAATACTTACACCAGGCATTGTTTCGCCATCAGCATTGGAGGTAACTTTTCCTTGTATGGTCATTTGACTAAATGCGGATGAGAAACCAAAAAGCAAAATTTGAGCAACCCAAAGTTGTTTTTTTAGTAAATAATTTTTTTTCATTGTTTTAAATGCTTTTACGTTAAGTTTAAATTGTGAAAAATCAAAAGCTGCTTTACTAGGACTGTAATGGTTAACCCATCTTGATTAATGTATTTTAGTTCTAGATAACATTGTTCCTTTCTCAAACTTAGGTTTATGGCTTATTCAAGGGTTTTTACTAAAGGCATCGCCATTCACTACTTTTACATTGGTTGACTTCGGGTCTATTGATATTGTACCCTTTTTCCCATCCAGACTTTTGTAAGTGTTTCCTTTAATGACTACATTGTTGCAGTTGATGATTTGCACATTTTTGGCATTAGGGAATATTGGCTTGTACGTATTGGTTTGAATTATTTGGTTATTTTCAAAAATTAACCCATCAACAGACATAGCAACTAATATGGAATGGTCAAACGTTTTAATGACATTATTTCTAATCGTAATATTCTTGCTGTATTTGCCTTCAAAATTATCTACGTCCACATATTGAGGGTCTATTAAAAATATAGCTTGTGCACCATTACCTCCATAGACACAATTTTCGATTACATTATCTTCTATGAGTAAGTCATTACAAGGACTTGATTCGTTCCACAAATTCAAATCTCCTGTGATTCTAAAGCATGCCATTTGAGAGGAAAGGTGATTTTTTCTTACGATAGCTTTCTTGGAAGTTTTGATGATAAAACTTCTAGCCCTATTATTTCTTACTATATTTTTTTCTATTATTGCTGAAGCCTGCCAAGATAAGTTTTCCACACCGTCATAAAGGGCTACTTTACCTGTAATTGCTTTGTCAAATGTAATTAAGGTTATCTTTTCATTTATCCTTTTCACTCTTTTTAGTATGAGCGGTTCTGTGGTGGGTTGTAAGTTTTTCTGATCTACAATTTGCACCGTATCGCCAGCCTCACCAAATAAAAAACCATTTTGATGTGGATGGTAAGTTTCTACGGCGAGGGTATAATCGTCAATAATTTTATTCACTCTTACGTAAGTGCCGTGTATATTCGTCGCATCATCAAGCATGTTTTCAAAAGTGCAATTTCTGATAATGATAGTACCCTTTACATTACAAAAGTGAGTAGCATCAGCAGTGGCAGTAATCATTCTTCCAGAACCTTTTCTCAATACGACATTAAACCCATCAAGCGTAATATCTTCTGACCTTTCAGCAATCAACCCCATTGCGCCTGCATGGTAAACATTAATGTCTTTAAATTCTAGGTTTTTAGATTTCAATACTCTGAACGCAGGGCTAGTCCTGTTTTCTAAATAGTCGCCTTTACCAACCAATACTGAACCAATAGGAGGAAGTTTTTTGATTGAAGTTGAAATCCGAACCAATCCTTTTGCTAGTTCTTCTGCTCTAACGCCTCTTTCAGGTATAGCATATTGGTTCGTGTGATACAATGGAGCCATTGTCTTTGGGTCCCAAAATATATTCTCACCAATCTCTAAATTGTCGTGTTCCCAAAAGGCAAATCGTTTACCATACTTTCTTTCATATGGAGAATCTTCTCTTTCCAAACAAAGGTATAAATGTCCAAATTCAACAGTGTATGGTGTTTTGATTGCTATATCAAAAGTGTTTTTATCGGCATCAGTGGCTACTACTAATCCTTCTAATGTAAATGGAACTTCCCAGTCTATGTTTAGATTAGTAATTTTAATATTGCTACAATGCTCAATCATAAATGGCACCATTCTGCCATGGAAAATAAAATCTGAACCATTCCCATCTATCACGAAATTATGAAAACCAATCAGTGGGAATGCGGTGCGCTTCAAGCCATTATCATTATTGGTGATTTCACAAAACCGCTCGGGTGCGAAGGTAGGGTAGAAATGGTAAGTACCTTTTGGAAAAACCAAAGTGCTAATCCCTTCTTCCTTACACTGCTCAAGGGCAGCAACCACGATTTCAGTTACATCCTTAGCTTCGGAGATGTTAAAATGTTTTAAGTCAAGGACTTTTTGACCATAACTTACAAACACTTGGCTTAAGAAAATGAAACCAAAAATTATTAGTTTGATGGAGATGAATGTGGGGAATCGAAGAGATACATTTTCCGCATGGACAATTTTACTTGCTCTGTTTACCATAAAGAAGAAGAATAGCTTATAATTTAATTTAAACTGCGAACTAAAACTACGTAAAGGTATGTAGCAATTTTAAAACCAATGTTTTCATATGTAGCATAGCGTTACTGTAATGTAACATTTGCAATTTTTTTTGGTATTCGTTATTAAATTCTTTTTGTAGAAAGTTATTTTTGAGATGAGTTGAAAGTGTTGTAGGGTAGAAATGTTTAAATAGACTCAAATTTGTTAATTAATCATAAAAATTGTTTTAATGAGATTAATTGTTTATTCCAGAATAGCACTATGCTTATTTTTAGCCACATTATTAACCAATTGCGAAATAGAAGATGCTAGTGAAGAAGGTGAGCTTAGTTTACCAAACATACTAATAATTTACACCGATGATTTAGGCTATGGCGATGTGAGTTGCTACACAGCTACGGAGTTAAAAACGCCTAACATTGATGCCTTAGCAAAAGGTGGAATAAAATTTACCAACGGATACGCTACTTCAGCTACCTGTACACCAAGTAGATACGCTATACTAACGGGTATGTACCCATGGAGGAATACAGAAGCAAAAATATTACCAGGTTCGGCACCATTACTTATTGATACCAATCAAATGACAGTGCCAAAAATGTTAAAAACAAAAGGTTATCACACTGGTATAGTCGGTAAATGGCATCTAGGACTTGGCACTGGTGTTGTGAACTGGAATGAGCGGGTTTCTCCAGGACCAAATGAAGTTGGCTTTGATTATGCTTACATCATGGCTGCCACACAAGATAGAGTACCCACTGTTTACATTAAAGATGGTTATGTGGAGGGGCTTGAAAAAGACGATCCTATTTATGTAGATTATGAAAATAATTTTGAAGGGCAGCCTACTGGCAAAGATAACCCTGAACTTCTAAGAATGAAGTGGCATCATGGTCATAATAGCAGCATAGTCAATGGCATACCAAGAATTGGATACATGAAAGGGGGAGAAAAAGCCAAATGGGTTGATGAGGATATGGCGGATAATTTCTTGATGAAGGCACAAACATATATTAAAGAAAAAGCCAAAGACAAAAAGCCTTTCTTCTTGTATTATGGTATGCAGCAGCCTCATGTCCCAAGAACGCCACACCCAAGATTTGTGGGTAAATCAGGTATGGGACCAAGAGGAGATGTGATTATAGAAACTGACTGGTGCATTGGTGAATTGATAAAAACTTTGGAGGAACAAGGAATCCTCGAAAATACTTTGGTTATATTTACTTCTGATAATGGTCCTGTGCTCAATGATGGATATTATGATGATGCAGTAGAACTACTAGGAAAACATGACCCAAATGGTGGTTTGAGGGGTGGAAAATACAGTCTTTATGAAGCAGGAACAAGAGTTCCTTTCATCACTTATTGGAAAGGTAGAATCAAGCCAGGAGTGAGTGATGCCTTAGTTTGTCAGATAGATTTTCTATCGTCTTTTGCTAGTCTTGTAAATAGTGATATTACAACGAGTGATAGTCAAAACTTTATAGATTTATTGCTGGGAAAAAGTAATATCGGTAGAGAAGATCTTGTTATTGAGGCTACTACACGTACAGCATACAGAAAGGGGGATTATGTAATGATTCCACCATATGAGGGGGAAGAATTGAACAAACTGGTTAATATTGAGGTAGGGAATACACCTAATTTTCAACTCTTTAATTTAAGACTCGATCCAGGGCAAAAGAAAAATATTGCTAAAGAAGAACCAGAAAGACTAGAAGCGATGATTACAGGTTTTAAAGCCATCAGAGGGGAAGATTATAATAAATTTGAAAAACTTATCCTCAAATAATGATAAATACTCAATCTAAAAAGTCCATGATTTTAAAAAACATCACAATGCTTTTAGTATTTCTCATGGCTACGTCATCTACTAACATAAGAAATCCCATAGAAATCACCAAAATTCAAAAACCAAACATACTATTCATATTAGTTGATGATTTGGGTTACCACGACTTAGGCTTTACTGGGAGTAAATATTACGAAACGCCCAACATAGATGCCTTGGCAAAAAGAGGTACGGTATTTTCGCAAGGATACGCTAGTAGTAGAGTATGCAGCCCATCCCGTGCAAGCATAATGACTGGTAAATTTACAGCAAGACATGGTATCACAGACTGGATAGGGGCAAAAACGGGTAGCGAATGGCGAACGCTGAATAGGCACGACAAACTATTGCCTGCCGACAATGTAGCTGAATTGCCTGCCGCTGAGGTTACCCTTGCAGAGGCTATGAAAGCGGGTGGATACAAAACATTTTTTGCCGGCAAATGGCATCTCGGAGGAGAAGGCTCTTCGCCTGAAGATCACGGTTTTGACATTAACAAAGGCGGATACCATAGTGGCAGTCCACTAGGAGGCTATTTTGCACCATTTAATAATCCAGTTTTAGATGATGGACCAAGTGGCGAAAATCTTACCATGCGATTAGCTATGGAGACCATGTCATTTATGAAGCAAAATCAAAATACACCTTTTTTTGCATTGCTATCCTTTTATGCTGTTCATAGTCCCATTCAAACTACTCAAGAAAAATGGAGTAAATATCGAGATAAGGCAGAAGCTCAAGGCATAAAGGAAACTGGGTTTAACATGGAAAGAAAACTTCCGATACGCCAAAATCAGGATAATCCTGTTTATGCTGGATTGGTGGAAAGTGTGGATGATGCTGTCGGTTTGGTTATGAATGGACTACAAGCACTGGGATTGGATAAAAATACCATTGTTATATTTACTTCTGATAATGGTGGCGTAGCATCAGGGGATAATTTTTCTACTGCTAACCTGCCACAACGAGGAGGTAAGGGGTATCAATGGGAGGGGGGCATTAGAGTACCTTACGTCATTTATGTACCATGGGCTAACAAAAGTGGCAACGAAATTGAATATCCTGTTACAAGTGCTGATTTTTTCCCTACAATTTTACATTATGCTAATCTTAATTTATTATCTAATCAACATATTGATGGCATCAGTCTAAGACCGCTCATAGAAAAAGGCAAAAAACCGAAAGAAAGAGCACTTTACTGGCATTATCCGCATTATGGTAATCAAGGTGGCGATCCTTCATCCATCATTCGCAAAGGAGATTGGAAGTTGATACACTATTATGAAGATGGGAAAAATGAGCTTTATAATCTCAAAACTGATTCTTCTGAAAAAATAAACCTCGTGGATATTCACCCTCGAATCAGTAATCAATTATATGCTAATCTAAAAAAATGGTTGGTCAGTGTAGGAGCAAAATACCCAATTCCTGATCCTGATTTCGACCCTGAAAAGAGAAAGGAGTACGAAAAGTCAGTAGTTGAGAAATTGTTGCCAAGATTAGAAAACGAAAGAAAAAATATGTTATCTAAAGATTTTCAACCTAATGCTGACTGGTGGGAAAGCAAAGCAACTAAAAATTAAGATTTTGTCTAAATTTACAAGAAATGGAACAAGGAATCAGTGTTGTGAACTTTATAAACTCTTAAAATTGAAAAATGCACAAGAACAATACAAAAGATTATCTCATTGCCAGTGGGGGAGATGTACAGGATTCCGAAAAGCATAATCATCACTAATAAAAAAAGCCCATAAAGTCTTCAAAGACCTTATGGGCTAAAATTTACTTTCTTGAATTTAGATTACATCATACCGCCCATTCCGCCGCCTGGCATAGCTGGTGCAGCATCTTTTTCCTTCTTATCGTTGATAACGCATTCTGTGGTTAAGACCATGCCAGCAATAGAACCTGCATTTTCCAAAGCAATTCTAGTTACTTTTGTTGGGTCAATCACACCTGCTTCTTTCAAATCTTCGTATTTGTCCGTGCGAGCATTGTAGCCTACACTACCTTTGCTGTTTAGTACGCGCTGCAATACTACACTACCTTCTACGCCAGCGTTGTTAGCGATAGTGCGCAATGGAGATTCCAATGCTTTTCTTACGATGTCAACACCGATGGTTTCATCTTCGTTTTCACCTTTAAGGTCTTTCAATGCTTTGATAGCACGCACTAAAGCTACGCCACCACCAGCAACGATACCTTCTTCAACAGCTGCACGAGTAGCGTGAAGCGCATCATCCACGCGGTCTTTCTTCTCTTTCATTTCTACTTCCGTAGCGGCACCTACGTACAACACAGCCACACCACCTGCCAATTTTGCTAAACGCTCTTGCAATTTCTCGCGGTCGTAATCAGATGTAGTAGATTCAATTTGTTGCTTAAGTTGGTTGATGCGCGACTGAATATCCGCTGGATTACCTGCACCATTTACGATAGTGGTATTGTCTTTGTCCACTGTAATTTTTTCTGCACGACCCAAGTAGCTTAATTCAGCATCTTCAATGCGGTAGCCTTTTTCTTCAGAAATCACCGTACCACCTGTCAAGATGGCAATATCTTCCAACATTGCTTTACGACGGTCGCCAAAGCCTGGAGCTTTCACACCTACAATTTTTAATCCACCGCGTAATCTATTCACTACCAATACGCCAAGTGCCTGAGATTCAATATCTTCTGCAATAATTAACAAGGCTTGTCCCGTCTGAATTACTTTTTCTAAGATCGGAACAATATCCTGCATATTGCTGATCTTTTTATCGTAAATTAGGATGTAAGGATGATCATATTCTGTAACCATTTGCTCTGCATCAGTTACAAAATAAGGAGAAAGGTAACCTCTATCGAATTGCATACCTAACACTTCTTCTACGTAGGTATCTGTACCTTTTGCTTCTTCTACGGTAATAACGCCATCTTTAGAAACGCGCTTCATAGCATCGGCAATCATGTCGCCAATTTCAGCGTCGCTGTTAGCGGAAATTGTAGCTACTTGTTTGATTTTTTCATAATTATCACCTACCACCTCTGATTGCTCTTTCAAATCACGAATAACGGCAGCCACTGCTTTGTCAATACCGCGTTTCAAATCCATTGGATTTGCACCAGCAGTTACGTTTTTCAAACCAGCAGTAATAATAGCTTGTGCCAAAACGGTAGCCGTTGTTGTACCATCACCAGCAGCATCCGCTGTTTTGGAAGCTACTTCTTTTACCAACTGCGCACCCATATTTTGGATAGGGTCTTCTAGTTCGATTTCTTTTGCAACTGTCACACCATCTTTTGTTACCATTGGTGCGCCAAAACTTTTTTGAATAACAACGTTACGTCCCTTTGGTCCGAGTGTCACTTTTACTGCATCTGCGAGAGCATCAACGCCTAATTTTAATTTTGCTCTGGCATCGGTATTAAAGCTAATTTCTTTAGCCATTTTTAGTCTTATTTTTTAGGTGAACGAAAATAAATTAGTTGGAAAAATAAAATGATGCGTTAAAGAGAAAACTAATCCTCTAAAACTACAAGAATATCGTCCTCACGCATGATGAGGTATTCCTCTCCATCGTAAGTCAACTCTTGTCCGGCGTATTTGCCGTAAAGTACAATGTCTCCAATAGTAACCGTCATCATGTTACCATCTTTGCCGGAGCCAACTGCCACCACTTGCCCTCTTTGTGGTTTTTCTTTAGCTGTGTCAGGAATGATGAGTCCTCCTTTTGTTTTTGTATCTGCGGGAGCTGGTTTTACGACTACCCTGTCGTTAATAGGCTTCATCTTCATTGCTAATCAAATTTTTTATAATGAAAGAATAATTTTTGCTTTTTTTATTTGGTTGCTTGTTTCTTATTTAGCAACAACATGATAGTAGCATAGAATGTGCCAACTTTTTGAAACTGACATTTTTGCATCCTAAAACTTGATTCTGACTTTTTTAGGCACATAAAATGGAAGACATGGTCATAATGAAACGCCAAAATGACACTTTAGTACAAGAGTAATTTTTTAGGCAATGGACTTCATGCAGTAAAGCCAACTTTAATAAATGATGTTAACATCTCCTATTACACTAAATGTCTTCAAGCCGACAGCATCATATTTCCTTTAGCGACGTTCTTTGTAGTAGAAACAATCGAACAAGAAATGATGAAATTAATGTTCCCTTACACCACTTTGTTGGTAGTATTATTGCTCAATAGCTGCATCAATACTGAAATTGTGCCAGAAATTCTCCAACCTAAGTTGTCCATCACACCTAAGAGTGTGAGCCTTACACTTGGTCAGACCACTCGACTAGATGCCATTTATGTGGATGAAAAAAATATAGAACGTCCCGAACTGGTGCAATGGAAAAGTAACCTACCTGCTATTGCTGACATTGCTATTGATGGAGTGGTTACAGCAAAAGCGATTGGTCAGGTTTGGATAGTCGCTCGTGTAGGTAGCGCTTTAGCAGATTCAACTTTGGTAACCGTAGTAACTGACCCAAATGCTGTGGCAAAGGTGGAAATTACAGCACCTAATAACACGATTGCTGTTGGGGCAAATCTTCAATTTGCAGCTAATGTGCAAAACATGAACAATCAAGCTATTCAAGGTAAAACAGTAGTTTGGCAAAGTTCCAATAGTGCTGTGTTGAGCATTAATAATAATGGTTTAGCTACTGCAGTGGCTTTAGGTACAGCGCAAGTAACAGCTACTGTGGATGGTATCAAGAGTGTCCCTTTTGTAGTAACAGTAAGTGCTAGTAGCACTAGCCGAAGTGGCACATTCAGAGGTAATGCAAGTTACAACGTGATGGGAGATGCTACTTTTGAAGTAGGCAAAGTAAGCTTTGCCAACAACTTCCGTACTTCAAACGGTCCTGGATTAAGGGTTTATTTAGCTAAAAACGCTCCAGGTGTATTGACTTCATCTAACAGTGTGGCGTTAGGTAACTTGAAAATGACTTCTGGCGCACAAACCTATGATGTCCCTACCAATGTATCATTAACAGATTTTGATTTTGTGGTAGTTTATTGTCAACCTTTTAACGTAGCTTTTGGGTTCGCTCGCTTAGATTAACATAAAACATTAAAAGCATTATTTATTATGAAAAATTGCCTAAAACTAATCCTCACTTCAATATTCATTATTACTACTTTTAGTATTGGTCTTGCAGGTGGCTGGCCTCAGCCTAAAGGGAATGGGTTTTTTAAACTTGATTTCACCGCTATCCATGCACGAAAATTATACGGCGCTGATGGTAGTATTTTTAATCTCAACGGTGCTGGTACACAACTTGGTTACTACAACACGTCTTTTTACGGCGAATATGGCATTACTAATCGTTTGACGGTGGTGAGTTATGTTCCGTTTTTTGTGCGCAATAAAGTCAACGAAGGTATTGGCGCTATCACTGGTGAAATTTTACAACCCGGTTTATCCAATAATTCCATTGGCGACATTGATTTGGGCTTGCGTTATGGGCTATTTTCCAAAGGAGGGGTATCCATTGCTGCCTTGTTATTCTTGGGTTTGCCTACGGGCGACGCTACTAATGAAAATTTGCTCTTCACAGGCGACGGTGAATTTAACCAACTGCTTCGCTTGGAGGCGGGGGTTGGAGCAGCTAAATGGTATGCCACAGGCTATGTAGGTTTCAATAACCGCACCAACAATTTTTCTGATGAATTTCGCTACGAAATAGAGTTTGGGCATAAATTTCTAAACAATCAACTCATCGCTGGTGTCAAACTTGCAGGCATAAAATCCTTCAATAACGGCGACCCCACTAATGGCGGCAATGGTTTATTTGCTAACAACGTAGAATTCCTTTCGCCTCAGGCTTTCTTAGCGTATGAATTTAAAAATAATTTTGGCGTAAGTGCGCAAATTGCGGGTGTGTTAAATGGTCAAAATGTACTTGCTGCTCCTTCGGTTTCTTTTGGTGTATATCGAAAATTGAATTGAAATAAAAGGTATAACATATAATCGGAACTTACACTTGCTTTTTATTTTGCTTTGGTTACCTTTAGCAAAAAAATATACTTATGTATTTTAGATTACTATTTTTATTCTTGATTAGCTTTTTCTTTGTGTTATCTTGCAGCCCTGTCGTTACTTCGTCTAACAAAATGACGAACACTATTTTGCAGTACAAAATGAAGGAAGCACTGAGAATGTGGGAAGGAAATGCCATCAGACAGGATACTTCTTACACTGATGCATATTACGAAAAGTTTAATACATTTATCAATAACGGGCTTCGGTACAATTATGCCATTCTCAATGAGATGGCTTCTGTTTCTATCTTGGAAGCGGCAGTAGGCAAAAAAATATTTCTTTCTGGTCCTCATGAAAAAGAACTCAACTTTTATTCCACCAAAAGTTTTGGATACTACAACCCTGAGTTTATTGCGAAAGCAGCAAAAGTAATTGACTATAGTTTGTCTAACGACAAAGTATTTACTCAACTAGGAAGATACGTTTACAATAGGCAATTACAGCAAATGATGCGCTTATATCATCAAAGCTATCAACATTTGAAAGCTAATCCTGCTATGACTAAGCAGATTATTGCAGATTACAAAGCAGCTATGCAAAATGGTGATGAGGCAGGAGCGTTTATTCAGTCAGTATTTACAGCATTTGCCGATGAAAAAGAAGAATTGGGTAGGGACTGGTACGTTGCTAACACAGCACCCGGATTTTGGGTTAGAAGAATCATAGACGGCACTGCCGACCAAATCTACGATGTACTCAAAACAGTAATGACAGTTTATGATAAAGAAGCCTTGTAAGTAATTGATTACAAGTTGATTAGTATGGAAATTGCCAAAATCTATTTTAGGACAAAGTTGTAATTGATATTAATGCTACTTTTGTATGCCTTAAATAATTATAAAATGAACCAAAAAATAGTAGTCCTTACAGGTGCAGGTGTTAGTGCAGAAAGTGGTATTCAAACATTTCGCGATGCTGGTGGGCTTTGGGAAGGGCATGATGTTCAACAGGTTGCTAGTCCAGAAGGGTTTAAAGAAAATCCAGCATTGGTACTTGAATTTTACAATCAACGTCGTCGAATGATGCACACCGTAGTACCCAATGCGGCTCACTTGGCGTTGGTTAAATTAGAGGAAAAGTATGACACCCAAATTATTACCCAAAATGTAGATGATTTACATGAACGAGCAGGTAGCCAACACATTTTGCATTTGCACGGCGAACTCATAAAAGCGCGAAGCAGCAAATACCCTGATTTGATTTATCATTGGGAAAACGATATTGTCATTGGTGACCTATGCGAGCGTAGCGCGCAGTTGCGTCCGCATATCGTGTGGTTTGGAGAGGAAGTACCTTTGTATCCTCATGCAGCTAACCTGACTTCAGAAGCAGATATTGTCATCATTATTGGGACTTCCATGCAAGTGTATCCTGCTGCAGGTTTAGTTGCTTTTGCTAATCCAGATGCGCTAATTTATTACATTGACCCCAAACCTCACATTAGCTACGAATTGAAAATCGCTAAGAATCTAATTGTAATCGCTGAACCTGCCACTATGGGTGTACCCAAAGTAGTAGATGAGTTATTAAAAAAGGCTTAAATTTCCCAACATCTAAAACCCAATACCTAAAACTTAAAACAACAACATACATGATTACACCCATCACTAGAATGGCTACTTTAGAAGATTTGCCTATGTTGCTGGAATTTGAGCAAGGCATTATTCAAGTAGAACGACCATTTGACCCAACTCTGAGAAAAGGAAAAATTCATTACCACGATTTTAAAGCAATCCTACTCGACAGCAATGCAGCAGTGATGGTAGGAGAAATTGATGGCGAAGTGATTGCCTGCGGATTTGCCCAAATTAGAACCGCTAAAGACTACTTGCAGCACACGCATTATGCGCATCTGGGCGCAATGTTTGTGCAGGAAGACTATCGTGGAAAAGGCGTTAACGCACTGATTATAAATGCGTTAATGGATTGGGTGAAAACAAAAGACATTACCGAAGTCCGACTGGAGGTCTATGCCGATAATCTATCTGCTATTAAAGCCTACGAAAAAATAGGCTTTAATGCGCATTTGCTGGAAATGAGGTTGGGATGGTAAGGCTAATTGCACTTACTTTCCTATATCAATATTGATGAAAAGCCTGAGAAACAAAGGCTAACTTTGAACACTTGCTTTTTTATATGCAGACTTAAAGTCTTCATCATTGCTCAGGTACAACTTCAATGTTTTCAGCATTTTTAATGGAGTATATCGGTTTTTCAGTTAGGGTTTTAAGTTCATGTAGTTCTTTATTGAATTTTGGCAACTCAATAAAGTTAAGCTCTAACAAATTTAACATATTACCTCTGCTGGAGTAAATAATTTGCAGGTTAGCACCGTCAAATCATCGGGATAATCTTGTTGCTCGCCAATGAATTGATTTGCCATTTCTACCAATTCCTTATTGAATAATTTGGCAGTGAGTTTATAATGGTCTTTAACAAATTGCTCTAAAAAGTTCAAATCCAAGTAGTTGCCTTGTTGATCTTGAATATCAGTTAACCCATCTGTGTAAATAAGTACCATCGCTTCTTCCTCAATTTTCACTTTACCAATTTCTAAGAAAGGTAATTCTTCAAACGCCCCCAATATGGTAGTGCCCTCGTTAAGCATATGTGCTTTCCCTTGCTGTACCAAAATGGGAGGGTTATGTCCAGCATTAACATATCGAAGTTTTTTGGTGTGCATATCATATTCTGCTACGAAAAAGGTCATGTGGCGCTCGCCATTTGTAATTCTAAACAGTGCTTGGTTGACATCGCGCACGAAGTTTCTCATCTTGGATTGCTTATCTACCAAAGTGCGGAAAATGCCATGAAAATTTGCCATAAGCAGTGCTGCTGCCAAGCCTTTGCCAGAAATATCACCGATGCAAAATACAATTCGCCCATCACCAAATTCCATGAAGTCAAAATAGTCGCCGCCTACGCTAAGGTGTGGTTGATAGATACTGTCAAGTTCATAGCAATCTTTTGATGGCAAATGCTTAGGCACTAGACTACGCTGCATGGAGCTAGCTAATTCCATTTCTCGTCGTAGTTTTTCTTGCTCAATTTGCCTTTTAAACAATCGTTTATTTTCGATGGCTACAGCAATAACATTAGTTAAAGTAGTGATAAACTGTACTTTATCGTACATGTCATCTTCTTCTTCAAAGCCCCCTAAGAAAACATAAGCAATGGGAGAGTCTTTGTGAGAAACAGTGATAACTATATCAAATTGGCTAATTAAAGGATGCTCTGAATCACTCAAACGATCCATTGAGGTATAGTTTTTCAATAGATGACGAATGTCCATTTGAAGCAACTTTGCATCCATCCCGATAGAAGAGGTACAAAGCCACATGTTGCCCGATTGAACATACAAACCCATTTTTTTGATGCCCATTTCGTAGCTCAAAAAGGACTTGTACATATCGAACAATTCTTTCGCCGATACATTATTATTAATCGCTTGGGTAATGCTTAACAAGCGAGTAATTTGAACCTGTTTGAGGTTTAATTCTTTTTCTAGTTGTTCTATCCTGCTCAATTTTCTCTTCAGTTCTATGAAATTATTCATAAAAGATATATTACTATCATATTTTCACTTGTTTCAAAGGTAAGTTAGATTTATGGAATCGTAAATTCTTTTCCTTTTTTTCGGACAATAAATTAGCTAATTACCTTTTAGATAGGACAAATGGTCGAAAGAGGAGGATTAAGGAAGTTGTTCGCTCGTCTAATTACTCAAAATCATGGCTTCTTTAGCCAATAGCTTCAAGTCGCGTATGAGTAGTCGGCGACGATTAAAGGTGATGACATTCTTGGTTTTCAATTCGTTAAGTACAGTGGTTACCGTTTGGCGAGAAGTAGCGGTCAAGTTTGCAATTTCTTGATGCGTCATAAAGCCTTTTACTAAAGTTTCGTAGCCGACAGGTTGACCATGTTTTTCTGCTAATTCTAGCAAAAAATCAATCACTCTCGTGCGAGAATCTTTAAATATTAAAGACTCCAGTCGCTGCTCTAACTTCAATACACGAGCACCTATCATTTGCATAAAAAATAAACTTAACTTACTGTAATGCTGCAAGAGCATGTTGACTTCATTTTTGTTGAGTATGCAAACCGTTGTTTCCTCAACGGCAATAGCAAAGTCAAGGCGTTTTTCTACACCCATTAGTATCATTTCGCCAAATACTTCTCTTGGATTTAGAATGGCTTTTGTAATTTGTTTTCCAGAATCGCCGTAAGCACCTATTTTTACTTGTCCATTCGTAATGAAGTAAATTTTATCCGCATGTTCATTGGGCATGTAAATAAAATCTCCTTTTTTGAAGGTTCTAGTATGATGATTTTCATGAGCGTGTTTGGTTCTTATTGGGCAAAAAAGATTCATAATATCGGTATCTTCTAAATACCAAAATGCTTTTTCGTGTGACATTGGACGCGATGTTTCTCTAGTTTTTTAATGAATGATATACGAAATTAATAGATTATTTGGTAATAATAAAAGGTAGTTTCTTTGAGTCAAATTTGTTAATTAGTGAAATGCACAATGAAAAAAAATAAATACAAAGCAATAAAACGATTTTTAATCGGTGTATTTTTTATCGTTATATTTATCTTTTGGCTATCGCCCTACTTGCAGCATTCCAAAGTAAACCAATACATTCGAGAAAACGATATTGATGCCAAAGCATTGTTTTACACGGAAAGCCCAACCAGTAGAAACGCTACCTTCCAAATGGAACAGAAAAGAATTGGAAAGAAAGATAAGTAAAAAAAAGCATATGCTAAAAGGGCTACACTAATTCACTGTTAACTGTTGTTAACGCTGCTGTTGTTAATTGATGTGCTTTATTGATTAATGGCAGTAACACGCTGAACTGGCTACCATCGTCTTGCACTATCACTAATTCATTAGTAATCAATCGATAGCGATTTTTTATATTGGCTAAACCAACTTTTGTGGAGTCTATCACTTGCTGTTTCCTTTGTAAATTATTGGCAACGACCAATTGATGTGCTTCGTTAACGTAAACTTGAATGTATAGTGGCTTTTTAGTAGAAATAACATTATGCTTAATAGCATTTTCAAATAAAATTTGCATGGAAAAGGGAACAATTTTATATTGTAAATAAAGCATCGGCACATCAATATCCACGATTAGATTTCTTTTGAAACGTTCTTGTTGTAAGAAAACATAAGACTGCAAAAAGTCTAATTCATCCGACAATGGCACTAAAGGAGCTTCTTTGACTTCCAAAATATAGCGATAAACATGAGAAAGTTGATTCAAAAAACGAATGGCTAAATTTGGGTCTTCCGTAATGATATTGACTAGCGTATTCAAACTATTGAACAAAAAATGTGGATTTACTTGATTGCGAAGCCCTTCCAACTGCGATTGTAAGTGATCGCGCTTGGCTTTTTCTTTTTCTATAATAGATTCTTTAAGTTGATTATAAAAATAGACCCCTTCGTAAACAGCTAGACAAAAAAGCGTGATAAAAGTGGCAGCAACAATAGAGCGGCTATCAAAAGGCGGTGCGCCAAATTGTGTCATAATGGGCGAGCAAACATACTTACCAAATAAAATACCAATTAATACAATGGCAAAGAATAATATGGTAGGTACTTTAAAGAAAAGTCGTTTTTGTGTGTCTTTGAATTGAGGGAATCGCTTTCTGAATAGGATAGTAATTCCTCTTGCTCCTTCCCAATAAATGAAAGTATATAGCATACTCACTACAGAGAAAAAGATATAGTCGGTAAGACCTTTCCATTCATAGTTCAGAAAAGTGATGGGAATAAGAAAACCAATAATTGGCACACCAAAAATGCGAAGCCAAAAATCGTTAAACCCCAAATAAAAGCAAGTTTGATTAAACCGACGAAACATAAGCCATAAAGGTTTTTGTTTGGTACAAGTGTTGAGTTGTTGAATTATTTGCTTGCAAACAACTCAACAACTCAACAACCATTAAAACTGCAAGCGATACATAAAGTCTGGGAAGAAACCAATTTGATAAACCGTGTTCACTTGATTGGTCAAACGATTGTATCGGTCAACAAATATATTCTGATTATTGGTAACATTCTGAATATCAAAGTAAAATTGATGCGACAGTTTTCGTTTTGCGCTATTCATACGCATTCCGAATTTGACATCCCAGCGCAAGTAAGGTGCATATTGCAAACTAAATGCCTCTTCTTCCAGCCTCACTTCTCTGCCAATTGCTTTGGATGCCGTCAGGTCAATCGGCGTGTAATAGCGACCACCTGCTGTTGTGAATTTAGTATCAAAAGTAAGCGAAATGCGCTTGCTCAATGTAATTTCTTTGCCTGCTAAAAAATTCAGCACATATTGGTTATTGAAGGTTGTGTTGCGCTCCACACCGTCGCTGCCTTTGTATTTGGAATCGAATAAAGAGGCAGTCAGTAGGGTATAATAACCTTTACTATAAAATTTCTCAATGGTTAGCTCTACTCCTGTGTTGTAGCCTGTGCCTTCGTTTACCAAGCCATAAGCATCACTAGGAAAGCCAAAATCTGCACCAACATTGAGAATAGAAAAACTAGAAAGCGTTGCTTCTATCGGTACACGGTCAATAGCTTGGTAGTAAGTTTCGATTTTCCCTCGCCATTCTTTACCCAATTTTATGTCGTAACCCAATACAAAATGATTACTTCTCGTGAATTTTAAATCGCGGTTCGATTCCACAAAACCACCTGTGGAAGTAGGTTCTTGGATAAGCAAAATGGGAAGTGGCTGATTTTGTTGATGCAAACCGTACCCTATATTGATGCTTTGGTTTGCAGCCACATTCCAACTCAATGCCAGTCGAGGTTCTAATGCAAAATTATCATTCAAATTCAGATATTGTCCATGTAAACCTGCATTTAAAGTCAAAGTAGGATTGATTCGGTATTTTGCTTGTGCAAAAGGTTGCACTATGGTTGCTCCTCCCTCAAAGCCATACACTAAGAAAGCATCGGGTAAGCCATCGCCATCCAAGTCGGGAGTTTCGTCGCGCGTAATGTTTTCTATAGTAAGTTGCTCTCGTTCTAGCAACACCCCCGAGCGAAAGGTAAGCCTAGCACTAGCCTTATGATTAATACAACTTGAAAGAGAATAGCGGTTACTGGTGTTATCAATATCAAAAATGCGAAGTGCTATTTCTTTGTTTTCATCTAGAGGTAAAAAACGGTCTTGCGTGAAGATATTTTGTGAGTTGGAAGCAGCAATTACGGTACGAATATAAGTTTTGTTGCCAATCAAATAATTGTGTTTTAAACCAATGACCCCAAATTGAGATTCGGCGTATGAGTTTTCATCAGGTGCTGCAAATAAATCTGTCTCATCCACATCATTGCGGTCAAAATCAATGTCACTTACGCCACCGATACCAAATAAGCTGAATTTACCTAGTTTTGAATCGCCGAAGTCAATTTTAAAAGCAATATCTCGATAATTAGGAATAGCATTTGTGCCAACATTTAAACCTACTTCCTGTGCTAAGCTAACAAAAGAATAACGTCCTGCTACAAGATAAGAACTGCCATTGCCTTTCTTGAGCGGTCCTTCCGCCATCGCTTCCATACCTGTAAATGCGCCCATTTGAAGCATAAACTCCGAACGGTCGCGGTTGCCACTCCTAAAGCCTAAGTCAAAAACACCAGCCAGTGCATTGCCATATTCCGCAGGAAAAGCACTCGTCATAAAATCGGAGTTTTTCAATAAATTAGTGTTCAAAGCACTTACAGGTCCGCCAGTTGTTCCCAATGTAGAAAAATGATTAGGATTGGGAATAGGAATACCCTCTAGTCGCCAAAGCACACCAGTAGGCGAGTTTCCGCGAATAACAATGTCGTTCCTAGAATCATTGGCAGTAGATACACCAGCAAAATTACCTACCAAACGCGCCACATCGCCACGCCCACCAGAGTAGCGATTGACTTCCTCTAGGCTAAATGTGCGAGCAGAAACCGCTGCCATTTCGTTGATGGCTTTGTCTTTTTCCGCATCAGCGGTAACCACAACTTCTTGAAGCGATTCCAGCGATTCTTCCAAAGTCAGTTCCAAAACGACTTCTTTTCCAGCCGTAACCACGACGTTAGGAATAGTCATGGAAGAATAACCTAAGTAATTGATTTGCAGCGTTTGCCTGCCTAATGGAACGTTCTCTAATCGGAAATAGCCATTAGCATCGGTGGTTGTCCCCATAGGCGTTTCTCCTATTAAGGCAACGGTAGCGCCAATCAATGGCACTTCTGATTGTTTGTCTAAAATAGTTCCTTTAATGATTTGTGTTTGTGCCAACAAAGTCGCACTCAAAAACAGCAAGGCAAACCAAGAGCATAATTGCTTTTTCATCATTATTTTTTTAACAAGGTGAATAAAAACGGGTGATTTCTTTTCTTGACTCAAAAGTGATGGAAAAAGCAGTACGCTCAAAACGAATTATAATTGAATTGTCAAAAATGAGGGTTGAATTGTAAGGCAGAAATTCTTTGAGAAGATATTGTGGGATTACAAATAAAAATTCAATCTATAATCCTCTAAATTTGAATTGTTTAATACTCGTATTTCTGAATTTCCAATTCAATTTGCTTACTGAGGTAACTAAAAAATTCATTGCGGTTTTTCAAGGAATGATTGGTGATGCCATTGCTTTGATGGATTAAATTCTTTAGCCACAAAGAAGCCCTGTTACAAAGTGCGGGGTCTTGGCTCATCACATAATCGGGGTCGCAAAAAGTCCAACTTACAAAGGACAACTCGTTTGATTCCACATAAAACACATTGTTAGTGGAGTTGAATAGTTCCGATTGGTAAAGTTGAAATGCTGAGGCTTGACTGCCCCACATTTTCTTGCCAGTATCCGTCAATTTCTTTGCCTCCAACAACACCTCGTTCAATTCTTGCAAAATCTCAACCACAAGTTGAGTATCGTCTAAACAACCAACAGATCTCAAGTAGTTGATTTGCTCAAAGGTGCTTTCTAGTATGGTTTTGCTCCAAATTTCATAGCTGGGAATATTGCCATAGCATTGATAAATTTCATTTGCCATCTCAAGATGTCGCTCATTGAGCCAATCGGTATTGAACTTGTATTCGTGTATTTTTTCGGCATTCCAAGAGCCTACTTCCCAAACAAATAGCTTGAAAGCCAACAACTTAGGTGAATTTAGGAAAATAAAAAAAGGTAGCCCTTTGGAAGAATAAAACAACTTGATGTTTTTCAAATGAACCGTCTTGCGGAATGTATGTAGCGTGTCTGTCAAAAAAGCCTCTAGCGCGTTGTCGTTTTTGTCGTAAAGACGGTGCGTACAACTGACAACGTTATTTTGCTTTTGAATAAATTGATCCAACGAAATTCCTGTGGCTTGCGCCAAAGTACAAACTTCCTCAAAAGTAAAATCAGTATCACCACGAAGTCTTCGATATACTGAATTTTTATTCAAGAAAAGGGCTTTTCCTATGGTGTCCACCATTTCTTCCTTGTTCGAGAAACGATTTTTGATACTATCGAGGAATGCACTGCCAAATTTTGTCATAAGTGTTAGCTTTTTTTGCCTGCTGTATCAAAAAGTGATACTGAACGCTAATCCAATATCATTTTTTCAACATAGCTACTTGTAAATTTAACATTTTTTCATAAAGTGTATCCTTCTTTTTTTATTTCCCCTTTTTGTGCGATTATTTGATTCTTTGTTTTGATGTGTATTAAATACCTTTATTGTCATAATGAACGACGACTACAATTACGAATTTTATCAAGTTAAGTTGGTTTTATTTCGTTACAATGTGTATTGTTTAGGAAAGAAAAATCAACTGATAAAAGTCCGATTACTAATCAAATTCAAATCTATTTCTTATGGACAAAATAACAATTGCTTTTTCCTTATTCCTTGTTTTACTTGGAATGACCGCCTGCTCCCTAGAAGAGCTATTCGAGAAAGAAGAAAAACTACCTGAGATTACGCCTGAAACGCGAAAAGCCTTTGGTTTCTTGCTGGATGGAAAGGTATTGTCTTACAAGAGTCTGCTGTTGCGCTACCCAATGCTACCCAAGCATTTTTAGGACTTACCAATAACCACTTTCAAATGAGAAACTCAGAAGGTACTAGCTTCTTTTTATTACGACTATATCGGGGACGAATTGATGCTTTTTTTAAACTTGAAGAATTATGAAAAACAATAAAATGATAATAGGATTATACTTATCCCTGCTTGTACTAGGTTGCTTCAAAGAAGAAGACCTACACAAGCAAACTGATTGCTGCCCTCCAACCGAAAAAGAGGAAGTAAAACTAGAAAGCCCAGTAGAAATAATTTGGAAGCAAGCGATTGAAGATACTACTAGGCGTAGTTCCATGGGTACTCCATTGCTTATAGGAGATGGGGTGTTTGTACCATCCAATGAAACTACGTTCTTGGTCAAACATAAAATGCTAGATAAAAAAACAGGGGCTTTACGTTGGGAGTGGCTAGACCCCTTAGATAGACTTGTATCAGATACTGGTGATGGGGTTAGAAATTATTTAGATCAATATATCTTAATGATTACCAACTCAGACAGAGGTATTACTGTGTTGAATACCCAAGGAGAAGTGGTTTGGAGAGCGCACCTCGACCGTAATCAGAATCAGTATTCTAGTAATTCGTTTAACCTATTAGGAGATACTGTATATTATGTGCACAAAAACAGTTACAATCGTTCTACTAAGAGTCATCTGATTCGTTTTACCATAGACAACTGGCAGGAAATTGATACCCTATTCACCTTAGAATGGCAGTATCCTTATTTTGTTGTGTTTACTCCTCCCGCAGTCTGGAAGAATGGAGTGGGCGATGAGATTTTAATTTTTCAGGATAGAAAATTTGGTCAAAGGCATTCAGAACGAGTAGAATACTTAGCCTACAATGCTACTCAAAAGCAACTGCTTTGGAAACAAGACAGTTTGCACGAAATGCCAAGGCAGTTGCCGCTTCACTCTACTCTATCTATTCCGAAAGTGAAAGGAGATTTGGCTTACATTATGTCTGGGCTATCTGTATTGTGCTTTCATATTCCGACTGGAGCTTTAATTTGGGAAAGCGAGTTGGACAATAAATCAGATGCATTATGGAGCTCTACACTCGAAATGGTGGATGGAAAAGTAATTGTGATGTCTCAGATAGGGACTAGTTATGGGTTTGATGAAAAAACAGGCAAGAGAATTTGGAGAACGACGGGGAAGACCTTTATTAAATGTAAAAGCTCAGCCGCCTATCGTGATGGGGTACTGTACTATACTTGTGAGCAAGAGCTTAGAGCTATATCCACCACCAATGGAGAAATACTGTGGAGCATTCCTAGCCCAGCGCACCCTTATGGAAAAATGTATAATGGTTTAGTGATGGACCCCGAAACAGGCTATCTTTATTTAAGCGATGGTAGGTTTATTATGTGCCTAAAAGTAAAAAAGTAAACAAATGCTTACACAAAACCATACATCGCCAATCGTTGCCATACTGGTAGTGTTTTTTGTATCCATGTTTTATGCGCAAAGTGCATTTGCTGTGGTGGAATCTATACCCATTGAAGGAAGAAACATACAGAAAGACCATGAAAGCACAGTAAAAAAACGAGAACAGCGGAAAGTAGAAAAGTTGGAGCGAAAAGTAAAAAGGATAACTGAGAAATCTAAAAAAAAAGGGTCTTCACTCGGTATTATTGGACTGATATTTCTTATTATTGGATTATTGTTCTATGTAACCTATTCAATTACACTCACGGGGAGTGGGTCTTTAAGTTTTATTTTTTTTTGGAATACCTGCCCTCACTGTGGCGACTGCTCTTTTGATTGTTTATGCCGCAAGCTAATGGATGCTTTAGGGTGAAATAAAAAATAAAAAAAATAGAAAGTGCCACCGTTTGGCACTGAGTGTAACTAAATTTGTGTAAGAAAAAAATAAAGGATATGTCAAACCAATCTATAAAAAGAAGGTCATTCATAGGTGGTAGCATTGCTACAGTTGGAGGAGTGCTCCTTTCAGGGAACATATTAGCAAATGATTCATCCTATGTTAAAACAAATAGAAAGGGATATACTTTTTTATCTGAAAGCGGTAATTTTGGGAAAGGAGGTTTATACGTCATTGGTTTACTAACTTGTGAGGATAATGGTGAGCAGCATGAAGAAAACATAAAGGCATTGAGGGTGAAGCATAATTACAGGACAAGAATGACTTATAAAGATGGGGATGCTTACAAAGTTCCTTTTACAAAAGATTGTATTGACTATTTTTTCAATACGGATAGCTTGACATTCACAGCAGCTATTGTGAAGCAGGTAGAGCCTGCGAGCATGGATAAGTCAAATCTTTCTAATGAACAGTTGAGATTAGAAAAATCAAAACTAATAAAGCAACTGATTGATCTTCAAAAAGTTGAAGTAACAGATGTTGTTGCCAGAAATCAATCTCGGTACGGACCATCATATAGCTTTACAGAAAAATTTAAAGAATGGACTAGTTTAAACTACGAAGCAAGAGATATAAGAACGGGTAATAATTTGTTACAATTGGTGGATCAAATGACAGGTTCAGTAGCATCAGATATGTTGGGCAAAGTTGGCAATAAAACTAAAATTATCTTAATAGAATACCTAAAAAATAAAGTAAATGTTTCTTCCTTTGAAAAAATAAGTAAAAAGGAAACAAAATTTAGAATTACAGAAACTAATCTCTACAAGAACTAAAGGTGTTGGAACTAAACGGTTCCGTTTTCTAGACCCACTCACGTATGGTAAGTGGTACAACAACAACCCTTATAAGAAAAAATATCAAAAAAAGCTGAGAACTAAAGGTGCTGGAACTAAACGGTTCCGTTTTCTAGACCCACTCACGTATGGTAAGTGGTAAAATAACAGCAACCTTTATAAAAAAAAGCACCGAAACAAGCGGTGTAGTAAATTAACCCTCTATTTCCCTGTCCAAGCATTGCCTTTTAGTCGAAAACGCCAAGGCATTTCTTTCCATTCTTCGGCGTAGTCAATGCCTATTCTTGGGCTGGTGATGATGTCGTCTGGAGCAACCACAACGTGGCGGTCTTCAAGGTAAATTATATCGCTGTTAATCAAATTTATTCCATGATAGGCGGTAGTAATGCCAAGTGCCTTGGTGAGTGTACCAGGTCCTGAGGTGAATTGCTTTTTGGATAGTAACATACCTCGCCTTTGCAGCATGAGGTCAATGTTTTCAGTAGGTTCGATAGCGCGGATGAGGACGGCTTGTGGCGAATCGGCTTTTCCTGTAACCACATTGAACATATGGTGCAAGCCATAGCAAAGCGTGATATAAGCCAACCCTCCTTCCTGAAACATGACTTCGGTGCGCTTGGTGCGGCGATTGTTGTAGGCGTGACAGGCTTTGTCCTCTATGCCACAATAGGCTTCCGTTTCTACAATTTTACCGACTGTTTTTGCACCGTCAGTATGAGACACTAGAAATTTGCCGAGCAATAGTGGCGCAACTTCTAGTGCCTCTTGCATAAAAAACGCTTGTCCTAACTTCACTGCTTACCTATGTGTAGAATAGTTCGGCGATTCTTTCGTAATAATCACATCGTGTGGATGGCTTTCGCGCACGCCTGCAGAAGTGATTTTTCTGAACTTCGCCTTTTGCAAATCCTTTATAGTTGCTGCACCACAGTAACCCATTCCTGCACGCAAGCCACCAATGTATTGTACCATTACTTCTGCCACTGTTCCCTTGTAAGGCACTCGCCCTTCAATACCTTCTGGCACAAGTTTCTTGATGTCGTCCTCTACATCTTGGAAATAGCGGTCTTTGGAGCCTTTTTCCATTGCGCCCAACGAACCCATACCTCGATAGAGTTTGAATTTTCGCCCTTCAAAAAGGATGGTCTCCCCCGGTGCTTCTTCCACACCAGCAAACAATCCGCCTGCCATAATGGTGCTTGCTCCGGCAGCAATCGCTTTGACAATGTCGCCAGTGTAGCGAATACCACCGTCTCCAACAATAGGTACACCAGTGCCTTGTAGCGCGACAAAAGCATCGTGAATAGCCGAAAGTTGAGGTACGCCCACGCCCGCAACTACTCTAGTTGTACAAATACTGCCCGGTCCAACGCCTACTTTTACGCCATCTACACCAGCATCGGCTAGTGCTTTTGCACCTGCACCTGTGGCAACGTTACCGCCAATAATCTGTAAATCAGGGAAATGCTGTTTCACTTTTTTTACTGCATCCAATACGCCACGCGAATGCCCATGTGCCGTATCTACTACCACTGCATCCACACCTACGTGAACAAGCGCCTCAATTCTTTCTAGCAAATCAGCCGTTACCCCCACAGCAGCACCAACAATGAGTCGCCCTAGTGAATCCTTGCACGAAGCAGGATAATTCTGCACTTTCATAATGTCCTTGTACGTAATCAAACCTACTAGGACATCGTGTTCATCCACAACGGGTAATTTTTCTATTTTCTGACGCTGCAAGGTTTCTTTTGCTTGCGTTAAATTTGTTCCTACGGGTGCTGTAATGAGATTATTTGCTGTCATTAGTTCTGTTACAGGACGATCCATGTGGGTTTCAAAACGCAAATCGCGATTGGTGAGAATGCCAATTAATTTGTTGTGTTCATCCACAATAGGAATACCGCCAATGCTGTATTGTTTCATCAATTTGAGTGCATCGCCTACTTTGGCATCTACTCTCAAGGTGACGGGGTCAATAATCATACCACTTTCAGAGCGTTTGACGCTGCGCACTTGTTCGGCTTGCTGCTCAATGGTCATATTTTTATGAATAATGCCAATACCCCCTTGTCGAGCCAGTGCAATCGCCAATTTAGCTTCTGTAACAGTATCCATAGCAGCAGACACAACAGGTATGTTGAGTTTCAATTCGCGTGTGAGTTGTGTAGAAGTATCTACTTCTCTCGGCAGCACTTCGGAATAGTCAGGAATCAAAAGCACGTCGTCGAAGGTAAGTGCTTCGTCCAAGAATTTTTCTATTTGAATATTTTTTGTCGTTTCCATGTGCAAAGGTAAAGAAGGTTCAAGCAAAAAATAAATCTTCGTGGTTTTGTTTTTTCACCTAACTTATATTTTAATTCTAAGCCTTTAATTTTTAGGTAAATACAACTGCATATATTTTGCCATATACTTTCCGATAATATCAAATTCAAGATTGATGCTATCGCCGGCTTTCAATGTCTTGAATGTAGTGTGTGCATAAGTGTAGGGAATAATGGCTACGGAAAACGCATTATCATGAGGATTAACGACGGTTAAACTCACCCCATTGATGCAGATAGACCCTTTATCCACCAGCAAATGCTCGGGAGTAGGCTCATATTCAAAGTGGTAGTACCAACTGCCATCGGCTTCTAGCACTTGAGTACATACGCCTTGTGCGTCCACATGCCCTTGCACCATATGTCCGTCTAAGCGAGCATTAGCAAGCATGGCGCGCTCCAAATTAAGGTGGTCGCCAACGTTAAGTTTGCCCAAGTTGCTACGTTTGAGGGTTTCCTCTACCGCAGTTACCCTGTGCCAATCGTGTTCTTGCGCCACTACGGTCAAGCAAACGCCGTTGTGCGCTACGCTTTGGTCTATTCTAAGTTGATTAGAAATGCTCGATTGAACGGTGAAGTGAACGTTACGCCCTTCTTGTGCCATGGCAACGACGCTGCCTAATGCTTCTATGATGCCTGTAAACATAGTTTTTTCAGCTTTATTTAAATTGAGTAGCTAAAACCATGTTAGCATGGCGTTTGTTTTATGGAACTTTCAAAACTTAAATTTAAGCTCAACAAAAGCGATATTTTTTCTTTCAAACTTGATTATAATGAATGGTTTGAACCAAAACTTATGAAGAACATAATAATTCTTGATTTGTTATAAAAGTCAATTTCAAAAAAGGTAAAAAACGTAAACTTATGCCAAAGAGAACTTCTGTAAATGACGTAAAGCAAATTGAAGATTTGAATGATTTGAACAAAATAGTGTTAGATAAAAGAAACAATAAACGAGCAGATGCCAAGAAAGAAAGACGTAACCGTCATTATGTTAAGTTGCTCATTAAACAGCAAATTAAGGATTTGACGCTAGAATAAGTAGCGAAAAGATAACAAGATTTCAGTATTCACTATAACGGAAAGAAAAAAAATCGAAGAAAAGAGTTAACTTTATGGGGTAAAGAATAAGAAAATGGCTCTAGTAGAGAAATACATAAATCCTTTTACAGACTTCGGTTTCAAAAAACTATTTGGAACCGAATTGAATAAAGATTTGCTTATAGATTTTTTAAATGAAGTAGTCTTACCTAAAGAACGCAGAATAAAAGATTTAACTTATCGAAAGAATGAGCATATTGGAAACACAGAATTAGACCGCAAGGCTATTTTTGATTTGTATTGCATCGGAACAGACGGAGAACGATTTATAGTCGAAATGCAGAAAGCCAAACAAAATTATTTTAAAGATAGAAGTGTATTTTATTCAACCTTTCCTATACAAGAACAAGCACAGAGAGGGGATTGGGATTATCAACTGTCGGAGGTTTACACGGTAGGTATTTTGGATTTTGTTTTTAGTGATGATGAGGCAAAAGATGAAAAAGGTAAAAAATCTGAGCAGACAAAACAAAATGCTGTCAGGCATGAGGTTAAACTGAAAAATGAATATTGCCAAGTTTTTTATGATAAATTAACTTTTATCTACTTGGAAATGCCAAATTTTAATAAGCGCGAAAATGAATTGGAAACCCTTTATGACAAATGGTTATACGTTTTAAAATATCTACCTACATTTTCAGAAAGACCCAGAAAATTACAAGAGCGTATTTTTCAACGCTTATTTGAAGCCGCAGAAATAGCTAAGTTTAGTCCTGAAGAGAAAGAACAATATGAAGAAAGTTTAAAATCGTATAGAGACCTCAAAAATGTAATTGATACAGCTTTCGATGAAGGAGAAAATAAAGGTAAGATAGAAGGTAAATTGGAAGAAAAAATTAACAATATCAAAAAAGCATTAGTAAGGAAAAAATTGACCATAGAAGAAATAGCCGAAGATTTCGATACGACAATTGATTTTGTACTTCAAATAAAAGAAAGCCATAACCTATTTTGAGGTGCACATTAACTATTGATGAGGAAAGGGATTCATCTTTCTTCATCAGATTCAGCAATTCAGTATTTAGTCAATCTTTCCATTAATCATTATTGCCATCGGCGATGGCTTTTTTCTGGCGAATTTGTTCTTCCAGTTGCTTAATTTGTTGTTGTAGCTCTTGCAAGCGTTTTTGTTCTGCGGCAATTTGCTTAGCCGTATCCTCCTTCACTTTAGTAATTTCCTCTTTAGCTTGTTGGCGCGCTGCATAGATAGCCGTAGAAGATTCTTTTTCTGCCATATTAATTTCCTCTAGCGATTTTCTTCGAGCGTCTTCGGCTTCTCTAGCATATTGGGCTTTTCTTTCTGCGGTTTCTTTGCGCATCATTTCCACTTCTTGATTAGCGCGCTCTTGCGCAGCCGTTACTGCAAATCGAGCTTCGCGCTCTGCCTCTTCCATCGCACTTTTATATTCCCTAGTTTTTGTCAACATAAGTTGACGTGTTTTTTCTATTTCGTCCGCCGCTTCTTTTTGATTGTTCGCCACTTCTTTAGCTTGACTGGACTTGATTTCCGCAATTTCATTAGCAGCTTCTTGTCGGATGCGCAATACCTCTAAGGCAAGTGCTTCCTTTTGTTTGGCGTTATCTTCTTTTATCACTTTTAATTCGCTAGCTACCTGTTGCTGTGTAGCAGCAATTTCTCTAGCGGCTACCTCTCTGGCTTTAGCTACTCCTGCAATAAGTTCTTGCTTCTCGCTTGCTACTTTTTCGCGTAATGCTTGTAAGGCTTTTGCTTCTTCTTGTTGTATTTGTGCCATTTGCTCTGCCGTACTTTGCTTTGCTTTGGCTATTTGGTTAGCAGCTTCTTGTTTAGCTAATTCGGCTTTTTGTTGAGCTTCTGCTACTTCTTGTGCTGCTTTCAAACGCGCATTCTTGATTTCCTCATTCGATTTTTCTCTGGAGATAGCCACTTCTTCTGCCGTAGCTGTTTTGGTTTCTTTTGCCTTTTGCTCTGCCTCGGCAATGGCTCTAGCTTCTTCTGCTTTTATTGCTTTTATGCGTTCCTCAGCTGTTTTTTGCGTGTTTTGCAATTCATTGGCATATTGTTGTTTGGCTGTATTTACAGTGGAATTAGATTGCTCAATGGTTTTAGCAGCTTCCTGCTTGGCTTTTTCTATTTCCTGTTGGGCTTTTTCTCTAGCCGCAATCACTTCCGCTGTGGATTGTTTCAAAAGCTCATTTTCTTTTTCCTTTGCAGCCACTACTTTTTGGTTCAGTTCTTCTTGAATTTTAGCGATTTCTTGACTTGCTTTTTCTCTAGCAACTTTTACTTCTTCGCTTATTTTTTGACGCTCTTCGTCTGCTTTTGTTCTAGCAGCAGCCACTTTTTCGGCTTCAGCAGCATTGATGGTTTGCAAATTTGCTGCCGCTCTTTCTCTAGCCTCCGCCACTTGTTGTGCTAAGGCTGCTTTTTCTGTTTCCGTTTGGGCTTTAGTGGCTGCAATTTCTTTACCTGAGCGTTCCTTTTCGCTACTTACTTGTTTCTGCAATTCACTAATCGTTTCTGTGGCACGTTGTCTTGATTCTGCAACTTCAATGCTAGCTACTTGTTTTGCTTTGGAAACATTTTCTTTGATAGCACTCAATTCTAATGCGCTATTCTCTTGAAGTACAGCTTTTTCTTCTGCTACTTTTCTTCTTGTTTCCGCTAAGTCAAATGCAATTCTTTCTTTTTCAATTACTGCATTTTCCCTAATCCTAGAAATGGTAGCAGCCGTTTCTTCCTGAATAGCTAAAATCTGCTCCGATGCTGTTTTTTTACTGTTAATGACATCTTCGGCTGTTTTACCTTGCTCGTTTTTAGCTTGCTCTCTAGCCTTTTGGATGGACAATGCCGTTTCTTTGCGAATGCCAGCCAGTTCACTTTCTGCTCGTTCGCGAGCGTTAGCAACTTCATCGGCATATTCCAATTTTGCCATTTCCATTTTCTCCTTCACCGCTTGTACTTCTTTTGCTGCATTCTCACGAGCAGCAGCCACTTCCTTAGCTGATTCTAGCTTTGCGGTTTCGATTGCGGCACTTGCTTTTTGCCGAGCTTCTTGCACATTAAGGTTAATTTGCTCTAGTTCGTTGTCTGCTTTAGCCTTGGCATCTTGTATGGCTTTGGCTAGTGCCTTTCTGGCTTCCTCAATCTCTTGTTGCGATTTTTGTCTAGCTTCTAGCACCTCTTGCGCAAAAGCACTTTTTTGGTCAACAGCATCTTTTTTAGCAATGGTAATTTCCTCTTGGATTCTTGATTTTATCTCCGCCGCTTTCTTCTTTTCTTCCTCAATTTCTGTTCTTAATTGCTGTTTAGTGCTTTGCAGTTGTGCCTGCAAGTCTTTGACTTCGCCATCTGTACTTGGCACAGCTTTAGTGGTTGTGTTGCTAATTGATGCTGGACTTTCTGTGATAGGTGTGCTAGGTGAAGTCAGCGTAATAGATTTTACATCGGAATCTATTTTCACGTCATTAACCAATTCGGGATTTAGTTTTTCTACAAAACAAATTGCCATTTGCTTCAATTCTTGTTGACGGTTTTCGATAACCGTGAATTTTCGCATTTGGTTTTCTACATTATTTTTGATGTAAACGGTAATAATAGAAGTGCTAGCTAACCATTTGGCAGCATCCAAATCTAATTGAAGTATGTTTTCAGAAATAGGTGTTCCTCCATTGTTTGAGTTATTGCCTGTCTCTACAAATCGGTAACTCTTGCGCACTTGGTTGACATCCATGAAAATAACTTCGTCATCGCGATTGAGCAATTCACCTGCTTTGGAAATAACCTTAGCTACTACACCTTTGGGCTCATTTTGCAGGGTAATAGCATAGCTATAGTTACCACGAACCACCAATGTTGTTGGGTGCATTCGCAGGATATTAATGTCTTTTATGGTTTTATCTTCTGCAATAAGGGATGCACAATTTTGTGCATAGGATAAGCCACAAAGCAACAAAAGAACAATAGCAGTAAACGTATTTTTCATAATTGCATCAATTTTACCCTAGTTAAACGATAAAGTTATAACAACATTATACTACTACAATATAATGTGTTTTAAAACAAGATGCAAGTATTTGAAATAAAAATCAGGCAACTAGAAAATCTACCAATTATTATTGTTAACAACTAGCTCTGCTAAGTCATAAATCATTATTTCGTTTTCCTTGTTTGCACCTGTGATGCCGTCTTGCAGCATAATGGTACAAAAAGGACAATTCACTGCCAAAATTTCAGCACCCGATTCGACAATGTCTTTCACGCGCTCTGTGTTTACACGGTGTGTACCATGCTCTTCCTCCTTGAACATTTGCGCGCCTCCAGCACCACAGCACAAACCCGTTTTTCTAGAGCGTTTCATTTCCACTAAATCATTGTCTAGCGCTTCTAACACAGCACGAGGAGCTTCGTAAACATCATTACCTCTACCTAAGTAGCAAGAATCGTGGTAAGTAATTTTTTTACCTTGAAATGCGCCGCCTTCTTTTATTTTGAGTCTGCCTGTATCAATTAATTCTTGTAGCAACTGCGTGTGATGCACGACTTCGTAATTTCCCCCTAGTTCAGGATATTCATTCTTCAAAGTATTGAAACAATGTGGGCAAGCGGCTACTATTTTTTTGATTTCGTAGCCATTAAGTACCTGAATGTTCTGTAAGGCTGCCATTTGAAATACAAATTCGTTACCTGCTCGCCTTGCTGGGTCGCCTGTACAACTTTCCTCATTGCCTAATATTGCAAAATTGATGCCTACTTCATTGAGTATTTTGGCAAAAGCAATCATTATTTTTTGCGCTCTATCATCATAACTGCCTGCGCAACCAACCCAAAATAAAATATCGGGTTGTTTGCCTTCGGCAGCTAATTCCGCCATTGTTGGTATCTGCATGTACTTCTTTTTTGTTGGGCGTTGAACATTGTTAAGTGCAATGCTCAACCATAAAGTTAATATATTTATGCAAATATACAAGGCTTTTTAGGCTTACACTGGATTCATAAGCACAAAAAGAGGAGGAATTGTGTAAAAAAAAATATTTTGATAGCCCATTTTAGTAGCAACAGCCCTTTAGCTTAGTGAATTGCATTTTAGGCTAAAGCACTATTGCTACTGAGTAATTATGATTTAAAAAGCCAAACCAACAGAAAGCACGATTCTTGAAGGAGAAGTATCAAATTGATAGCTTCTATCGCCGATATTAATGTGGTCGCCGAAGTTGGTAAAGTTGCCTTCATACTTAAGGTCAACAAATACTTTCTTGATTTCCAAACCTAGTCCACCTTGCCAGCCTAATGTAAGGCTTTGAAAATCTTGACGGTAACTTTCCAAATCAAATTCGGAAGAACTATTCAAAAATACATGCCCGACTAAACCAATTTGCGGCTTAATTGGACCGAGTTTTAAGCCCGCAATAATCGGAATATCCAAGTATTGGTATTTTTCAGTGAAAACTTCATTGAGGTCGCCGCGCTCAAAGTCCACTCTATTGGAATTGAAGACGACTTCAGGTTGTAGAAAGAAGAAATCCGTTAAGGGAAATTTTGCAAAAATACCTGCATGAACACCAAATTTAGCATCATCTACTGCCAAGCTAAATTCCTGACGTGTTGCTGGATTAGTGATAAGCAATTGACTAGGTTCTAAATCGGTAGTGCTAACGCCTGCGCGGATACCAAAGCGTGCCTGACTGAATAGAACAGTTGTAGTGATGCTAAAAAAAGCAATAAATACGATTGTTTTCTTCATAATTTTGGATTTTTTCGATATAACGTTCTTTATGGTCAAAATCGTTCATATCTACTTCAATGATAACCTTTAATTAATTAATGTTGTACTTTTGTTAAAGAATTTTGTTTGGAAGGATAAAGGGAAGTAGGTTATGCAAATACATGAAGCAATTTTTATAGGAAGTTATCCCTCATTTGAGCTTTGCCCCAAAGACGATAAACCAGAATACGCTTTCATCGGTCGTTCAAATGTAGGTAAGTCTTCTCTTATCAACATGTTGTGCGACAGAAAAGGTTTGGCTAAAACATCAAACAAACCAGGTAAGACTCAACAAATTAATTATTTTTTGATTAATCAAACTTGGTATTTAGTGGATTTGCCTGGATACGGTTATGCCATTATTTCTAAAAAAATGCGGCAGCAATGGCGACGCATGATTGAAAATTATTTGGCAAAACGTCCAAACTTGCAGTGCGCTTTTGTGTTGATAGATGCGAACATCTCTCCACAACAAAATGATATTGAGTTCATCAATTGGTTGGGGAAAATGCTTGTTCCTTATGTGATTGTGTTTACGAAAACAGATCGCTCAAAACCTTTGGAAATAGAAGAAAACATCAATAAATTCAGAAAAGCTCTTTTGGAATATTGGGAAGAATTGCCAATGCAATTTATAACTTCTTCTAACAAAGGACTAGGCAAAGCAGAATTGTTAACGTTTATCACACAAGCTAATGAGCAGATTTTAACAAATAATACAAAATAAGTTTAGCTATGAAATTTTTATTTATTGCTTTTATCGCGCTATCACTGATGGCAACTAATTGTGCAAGCCCGAACAAAAACACTGAAGCAGCACAAAAAGCACTTGCCGAAGAACGCTGGGAAGAAATGATGGCTTTGCATGATAATGTGATGCCTAAGATGAGCGAAATCAACAAGATTTCAAGAGAATTAAAAAAAATGGAAAATATTCCTGTGGAGTTGCAAGCAGAAGTACAAAATATGCTGACAACACTAGATAAAGCCGACGAAGGTATGATGAACTGGATGGCTGGCTTCTCGAAATACAATACCAACACTTACAGCCATGAAGACTTGATGAAAGCCTATGACCAAGAAATGGAGGCAGGCAAAGCAGTGGAAGAAGCTATTTTAGGCAGTATTGAAAAGGGAAATGAATTGTTAAAAAAATTGAAAGGAGAATAAAATGAGACAGATACTAACCACTTTGTTAATAAGCTGCTTATTAGCGGCTTGTAACTTGGATTACAACAAAAAAGGTAAAGACGATAAGTTGCCTATATTAGGTGAAAAAGTAGAAGTTGCTGGGCAAATAGTTTATCATACCATCCCTGATTTTGAGTTCATTAATCAAGATAGTCAGTTGGTAAACAACCAAACTTTTGCAGACAAAATCTATATTTCAGATTTCTTTTTTACGCATTGCCCAACCATTTGCCCGAAAATGACAAAGCAAATGAAGCGCATTTACGACCAATATGCGAATAACCCTGATGTAGCCTTTATCTCCCATTCTATTGATCCTAAGCGCGATACGATTGGGCGTTTGCAGTGGTACGCACAAAGCATTGGCGTAACAGACGCGAGCAGATGGCATTTTGTGACAGGCGATAAAGATGAAATTTACAGCATCGCTAACGACTATTTTAGCATTGCGCTAGAAGATAAGGAAGCACCAGAAGGTTTTGACCACAGCGGTAAAATTATTTTAGTGGACAAAGAGCGCAGAGTGCGTTCCTTTGCTGATGGCACAAACGAAAAAGAGGTGGACCGCTTAATGAAAGATATAGATAAATTATTGGCAGAGTATGTCTTCCAATAATTTGACTTTCAAGCATTTATTTCGCCTTTTGAGGTATGCACGCACTTCAAAAGGCGATATTTATTTTAGAAAAAACGTTCCAATGAAAATTGTATTTGCCACAGGCAATCCTAATAAAATAAAAGAAATTGATGCGCTATTAGGCGACCGATTTGAAATTATTGGCTTAGAAGCCATTGGTTGTACAGAGGACATTCCAGAAACTCAACCTACCATACTAGGCAATGCACTGCAAAAGGCGCGCTATGTGAAGGAACACTATGGTCAAGATTGCTTTGCGGAAGATACTGGGCTTGAGGTAGAAGCACTTGATGGTGAACCGGGCGTGTACTCCGCACGATACGCAGGAGAAGAGAAAAACGCTCAAGCCAATGCAAAAAAAGTATTGACTTTAATGGAAAAACAAACCAACAAGTCAGCACAATTCAAAACAGTAATTGCATTGATTTTAGGCGACAAAGAATATACTTTTGAAGGCATTGTTCGAGGAACGATTGCAGATATGCCACGCGGGGAAAGTGGTTTTGGCTATGACCCAATTTTTATACCGGAGGGCGAAACACGCACCTTTGCAGAAATGAGCCTTGAAGAAAAAAATGCTATCAGCCACAGAGGAAAAGCCACGCAAATGCTCAAACAGTTTTTGTCGAAATTAAATGGATAGTGTTTTTATTTGGTTTTCAGTTGCTCTATCATCAAATCGCAAAGTGTATTGCCAAGCATTCGATGTCCTGTATCGAGTAAATAGACATGAACATTTGCTAAGTTTTGAGCAAGCAATAAGCCAGTTTTGACGGGGATGATTTTGTCTCTTTTGCCCAAATACAGATGTGTTGGAGTTTGATACTGTTGTAAGTATTGCTTTACTTTGCTGAGTGTCAACGAAAAGTGATTCGCGGAAATCCAACACTGAAAAGCTATTTCAATACGCTCAGGGCTATCGAGCTGATGCCGAATAAACTGCCGAACATACATAGGTAAACTTTCTTTTTTGCTTTGTAGCAATAGCCATTGGCGTAATTTACCCGACTGCACTAACTTTTGGCGCAACACCTGCCTAATAGGAACAGGCACTAACATCATGGTGGATAACACTTTGGTATTCAATCCATCTGGTGCAATAAGAAAAAGTTGTTCTATATTCGGAGCTAAATGTGGCAAAATACTCATAGCAATTCTGCCTCCGAAGCTATACCCTAACAAGGAGAAGTGGCTTTGCTGCTCTTGCTCCAGTATAGCTTGAAAAATATGGATGAAATCTTGAAGCGTAAATTCTTCTTGTCGCCATTGCGTTTGTCCATGAAAAGGTAAATCCATAGCAACGATGGTGAATGTCTGCTCTAGTGCTGGACATATAGGTATAAAACTAGCTGCCTCCTCGCCAAAACCATGCAATGCAATCAGTAAAGATTTGCCTTGCCCTATCTTTAAATAACTAATTGAGGATTTTTTATATATTAAATTTAATCGTTGCAAAAGCAGATGATTCATTTTATCGTGTCCTCAAAATGTTGGTTTTCAATAATTAAAAATTTAAATATGCTCTTAATCTATTTGCTGCTATTTACAATATGAAAATTTAAACTCTCGAAGAAAGTATAGTATTTAGCCATCGAAACAGACTAAGTACGCAAAATAGGGTATTTAGCAGTAAAACTATCTTAAACTTAAATTCATTTCTCTACTCCCAACGCACACTGACCCCACTGCGAATCCATCTGCCCGGCATTTCTACCAAGTTGGTTTCTGTGTAAGTTTGGTTTAGAAGATTGCTGGCTTCCAAAAAGATGTTATACTTAGAACTACGCCAAAGTAAACGCATATCGAGTAAGGCGTAATTATCCAAATTTATGCGGTCGAGGTAGCGATAGCGCAAACTAGGGAATAGCCGATTGCCCAAGTTGAGTTCCAAACCTGCAATGACTTGATGGCGAAGATTGTCCAACGCATATCTGGAAACAGCAACATCTGCGTTGTCAATGACAGCATCTAAATAAGTGTAGCTCAAATCCAATGTTTGTAACCATTTGACAGTTTGGAAATTAATGGCAAGACTGTTTTCCCAACCCAAGACATTGACGGAAGAAAAATTTTGAGGCTGCCACTTCAACGAATCCACGAGGGCTTCCTTCGTCCAGTCAATCATGTTAATGCCATTTCTACGGAAAACACTAGTTTGTGCTAAAATTGATTTTTGTTGATATTTAAGACCTAGCTCATAAGTAATGGCTGATTCAGGTTGCAAACTCGGGTTGCCGAGATTAGCTCTATCCTCGTAATACAAATCCGTGAACGTAGGCACGCGATAAGTGTAGCCCGCATTAGCAAAGACTTTGACTTGATTATTGAGGGCATAACCTACATCTATACCAGGCAAAAGATTGACATCAAAATCAGAAAAATAGTTGAGGAGTACCCCTGGCGTAATATCCAAACGATTGGCTAGACTGAAACGATGTTCTAAAAAAAGACTAGTCGCCAAGCGTTGTCGCCCACCTAGATTATTGCTACTCAAACTTACTCGATTCACGTCCAAGCCAATGCCTGTGATGCCCAAAGTGCTGTAATGACTAGCATTGACTTCTGCACCAACCGTATTGCCAATATGCAAATTTCGGTAAAGGGAAGGATTGCGACGCACAAAAAGATACTCATCTTGGTTTCTGCGCCAATACACTCTAGGTTTGACCACCCAGTTGGCTTTTGTATGTTGATATTCCACCGCACCAATACTCGTTTGAATGGCTTCGTATTGGTCTTTAAAACTAGGACTAGCATAGAAACCATTTGCGCCAAAGGCACGCTCGGTATAGCCCGCAAGAATACTTAACTGTTGATTGCCAACAGGAACTTGCGCCTGATAAAAAAAGTTGCTAATGTTGTAATCGGTGTTGTAGCGATAGCCTTCAGAGAAGTCTTTAGCAAAAGAAAAATATTGCTGGATGCCTTTATGCGTAAACGCTGAAGACACTCGAACGCCTCCTAAAGTGTGTTGCCCTGCTTGAAGACTGATTTTTACGAAAGGCGACTCAGGGGTTTTAGTGATGATGTTGATTGCGCCAGTAAACGCATTTTGACCAAACACTCTAGCTGCAGGACCTTTCAATATTTCAATGCGCTCAATATTTTCAATGTCTATGGGCAGGTTCATTAAATGATGCCCTGTTTGTGGATCGCTCATTTTAATGCCATTCACTAACACTAGCGTTTGGTCAAAAGTACCTCCTCGAATGCTTACATCTGCTTGGACGCCATGTGCGCCACGTTGGCGGATATCCACACCAGCAGCGTAACGCAGCACCTCAGCCACACTAATAGCAGGCGAACGTTGTATTTTATCGGCAGTAATAATCTCAATGCTCCGAGAATGGGTAGAAAAAGGCAATGCCATACGGTTTTCTTGCACCACAATTTCGGATAAATTGATAGAAAGGCTATCTTGTTTTTGTGTAAATCCTTGAAGCATTAGGCTTGTGAATAAAAAAAGTAGGAAATATTTTATCATGGATTGAAAGATTTGTCTAAAAAATGGATGGCAAAGCTATGTCTTTTGAATGTTTTTTTTGTTTGTTCGCTGTTAATTTTAGATTGACATAAAAAAGAGATAACGGCTTAATTTTGCGGCATAGGCTCAAAACAAAGAGCAGGATGAAATGATTTTTTACTTTTTTACGAACAAAATCAGCACCTGATTGGATGAAATACTTAATTGTTGGTATCGGTAATATTGGCGCAGACTACGAAGGCACTCGCCACAACATTGGATTTGATATACTAGACCATTTAGCCAAAAAGGCTGAAGTACAATGGTCTTCCGAAACGCTAGGCGCACTCACCCAATTCAAACACAAGGGTAGAACTTTTATCTTATTAAAGCCTAATACTTACGTCAATAGGAGCGGAAAAGCAGTTCGGCATTGGATGACTAAGCATAAAATAGAAAAAGAAAATTTATTGGTTGTGCTAGATGATTTGAACTTACCGTTCGGAAAACAACGCCTTAGAGGAAAAGGAAGTGATGGCGGGCATAATGGATTGAAGGACATTGATGCCCTAATAGGTGGCAACGATTATGCACGCTTGCGCATCGGAATTGGTGGTGATTTTCCAAAAGGAATGCAAGCCGATTATGTGTTAGATAAATGGAAGAAAGAAGAACAAGCACAACTTAGTGAAATTATTGACTATGCTGCTGAGACGGTAAAAACTTTTGGCACACTGGGGCTGGCACAAGCCATGAGTCAAAGAAATAAAAAGTAGGCTAATTGTTTGTTTTTCGTAAAAAAAATATAATTTCATTTCTAAAAATATTTAAAAATACTTACATTGTTTTATTGTTAAGTAATATAATTAATACTAAATTTATCGTAATCATCTTCACGTAAGTATTTCAGATTTTCATAGCGTTTCGATGATTCTTGTTTTTATGTAATTTCTATTTAATACGTTACTTATCATTTAGTTATGTTTTTGTATATCATTATCAATCATCTACTGTAAACAAACATCAAATATGTTAGCCATTCTTATTTTTTTTATTTTACACTGGTACTTATCCATTTTTACCCAAACTTTCTTTTTACATCGCTATGCTGCTCATGGAATGTTCACTATGAATAAATCTTGGGAGCGATTTTTCTATGTTTTTACGTTCATCGCACAAGGGAGTAGTTATCTAAGTCCTCGTACTTACGGGCTAATGCACCGCTTGCACCATGCGCATGCTGATACAGAACGCGACCCACACTCGCCATCGCACAGCGACAATCTGTTTGACATGATGTGGCAAACACGCAGAATCTATTTGGACATCGGAAAAGGAAAATATGTAGTTGAGGAAAAATATCAAAAGAACCTACCTGACTGGTCAGCTTTTGACAAGTTCGCAGAAAACATTTTTACTCGTATTGCTTGGTCGTTGGTATATGTGGCTTTCTATGCAACTTTTGCGCCATCCTATTGGTGGTTTTTGCTTGTGCCTATTCATATTACAATGGGTCCAGTGCATGGTGTTATCATCAATTGGTTCTCCCATACTATTGGCTACCGCAACTTTAAAGTGAGCGATACGTCCACAAATTATCTACCTTTTGATTTTTTGACTATGGGCGAAGGTTACCACAATAATCACCATACTTTTGGGCAGCGACCTAATTTTGGAGGCATTCGTTGGCATGAAATTGATTTGACTTGGTGGGTTATTAAAATGTTCAATAAATTAGGGGTGTTGGAACTTCGTCAAGCTAAAACAATTGACGTAAGAACAAAAGTTATTCGCCGTCAGAGAAGAGCGGCTAATATTTAAACGGTTGATTTTATGGCGATTGACGCACCTTCAAAAAAGAAAGTTCCCTACAAAATTCAACAACCGCTAAAGGTCTATTTACAGTATTATGGTAGATATCGCTCGTTACCGGTACAGTATGAAGACCTTGCGCGGTTTTCCATGTCCACCTCGCTACTGGATAGGAATGGTGAAGATACGCTTTGGCAAACAGTCTATTATCCGGAATGGGAGATGGACAGATTGTATAAGGGATTGACGGAAATATATGCCTTACTAAAAACCGATGGCGATGTAAAAGTGCTGGAACACCTTAGCATAGCTCGCATTGACTATTGTATTTTTGGTAATACACGCCCGTTTCGCATTAGGATTATCAATCGTTTAAACGATAACTATGATCATTTTTATGTTAAAAGAGCAGATGCTTCAAGAGTATATGGATTGGAATTAGAGGATATTCTCTCTCCTAATGTGATGACCTATTTTGTAGATGGGAACACTTTAATTGAAGAACATGTAGCAGGTATTCCTGGTGATGAATTTATGTTGCGCCATTTAAACGATACTGAGTTTAATCAAATTCGGATGGCAAAAGAATTTGTTAAATTCAATGAACGCTGTTTTGTACGCCTGCTTGGCGATATGCGTGCCTATAATTATGTAGTGGACATCACACCCGATATTGAAGGCTCGCAGTTTCGTTTGCGTGCTATTGATTTCGACCAACAGTCATATGAAGGCCGTAAGAATTTTTACATGCCTAAATACTTCAAAGAAAATAATCCTATTATTTTCTTAGGTATCAAGCATATGTCGCCAGAAACAATGGTCCAATACCAGTTAGAAGAGCGAAGTTTGATTGCTGGGCGAGTGAAAGCAGCGCGAATACAATTTGATGACTTGATGGAAGTAATGACAGAAGATGAAATCTCAACTCCTGAAAAAGTAGCCAAACTGAGCAGTGAACTAGGAGAACACCATAAAAGTAATGCTTTTGATTACTGCACTAATATGGGACAAATTGTTTATGCAAATGTTGATTTGTTGTTGCACAAATCTTTCAAACAAAGTTCCTATGAATCTACTTAAAAAACTTAACATAAAAAAGGCAGTGCAACTGCAACTGCCTCAACCCTAACCAAATAAAACCAAATTAATTTTTGTACAGATACCTCTTTCATTACTTATCTTGAACCAAATTTATAGATAAATTACTTGATTTTCAAAATGCTCCAAATATTGTAGGGTTTTTAAGTAAATTTTAAAACAATCTCTGATTTTTAATTTAGAATATTGATTGGCTTAAATGAAACTGCTAAAGGATTGATTTTTGAATATTTTGCTAGACAAAATAATATTGCATAAATAAATCGTGTCATTTTTTTGAAAAATTTTAATTTCTTTGAAATGAATTGGACTAATACATCAACTTATGCTTAAAAAATACTTGTTATTGTGTTTTCTAATGGGTAGTGCTTCATCGTTCCTTGCCCAATCAACAGACAAAGACGCATTTTTCATCAAGAACATCCACAATGCAGCCTTAACACAAGGCAAAAGCTATGAATGGCTTACTTTCCTGAGCACGCAAGTTGGCGCTCGACTAAGCGGTTCGCCGCAAGCTGCTGCTGCGGTGGAATACACCAAACAAATGCTGGATACCTTGAATTTAGATACCGTTTGGTTGCAACCTTGTATCGTGCCACATTGGGTACGTGGGGAAAAGGAGCAAATTAGCATCGTTCAATCCAATACGATTGGCAATATTGATTTGAATGGTGTAGCATTGGGTAGTTCTATCGGGACAGGTAAAGATGGAGTAGCAGCGGAAGTTATCGAAGTAAAAAGTTTGGAAGAGGTAGATCAACTTGGCGAAAAGGGAATAAAGGGTAAAATTGTATTTTTCAATCGTCCAATGGATGCCACACAACTCAATACGTTTGCTGCTTATGGCGGGGCAGCGGATCAGCGCGTGTTCGGACCTATTCGTGCTGCCAAATACGGTGCAGTGGCTGCCATTGTTCGCTCTATGACTACGCGCTTGGACGATGTGCCACATACTGGCACTACTTTTTACAGCGAAACGGAACGCAACATTCCCGCTGTTGCTATCAGCACAAATCACGCCGAACTTTTGAGTCAACTACTTAAAAAAGAATCCATCAAAATATTTATTCGCACAACTTGCCAACACTTATCGCCTAAACTTTCTTATAATGTAATTGGCGAATTAAAAGGTAGTGAATTTCCAGAGGAAATCATTTTGGTGGGTGGACATTTGGATTCATGGGATTTAGGTCAAGGCGCACATGACGATGGCGCAGGATGTGTACAGGCAATGGATGTGCTACAAATTTTTAAAAGGTTGAATTATCAACCCAAACGAACCATTCGTTGCGTCCTGTTTATGAATGAAGAAAATGGGCAAGCGGGCGCAATCGCTTACAGAGATAGCTCAGTGGCAAAACAAGAGTTCCATTTGGCAGCTATTGAATCGGATAGAGGTGGTTTCACGCCGAGAGGGTTTAGTTGCGAAGGCGATGAATCCATTTTTGAGCAACGATTTAAAAAAATATTGGCATGGTCAGATTTGCTTGAGCCTTATGAGTTGCGTTTCCAAAAAGGCGGCTCAGGAGCAGATATTTCCCGATTAAAACCTCAAAAGGGTTTATTGTTTGGTTTTATTCCTGATTCACAAAGATATTTTGACTACCATCACACGGATATTGACCGTATAGAAGCTGTAAACAAAAGAGAGTTGGCACTAGGCGTAGCAGCAATAGCTAGTTTAGTTTATTTGATTGACCAATATGGATTGTAAAAAAATGCTTTAACAAGTTTTAAAAAATAACTTTGACAAAAAAACACGTCTTGTGTTTTCATTGTTAGTCAATTCAAAATCTTGTTTAATGAAGCGCATTTTAGTTACTGGAGGGACAGGTTTTGTGGGGGCATATCTATTGCATTATTTGCTACAAAGAGGATATACTAATATTCGCGCCATCAAAAGAGCTAACAGCTCTATGGCTTTAGTTAAAGATATTGAGCAACAAATTGAATGGATAGAAGGCGATGTGCTAGATATTTTTAGTCTTGAGGAAGCAATGGAGGGGGTGGAGCAAGTGTATCATTGTGCCGCAGTAGTGTCTTACGACCCGCGCGACAAGAAAAAAATGTACGAAGTGAACGTTAAAGGGACTGCCAATGTAATAAATTCGGCTTTACACACAGGTATCGAAAAATTACTACACATTAGTTCAATTGCTGCACTAGGGCGTTCTCAAAAAACGGTTTATTTGGACGAAACCGCTATTTGGGAAAACAGTCAAACAAACAGCCAATATGCCACCACTAAATATCTAGCAGAAATGGAAGTTTGGCGCGGCATGGCAGAAGGCTTGACCGTAGCAATCGTTAACCCATCCGTGATTTTGGGGAGTGGATTTTGGAATCAAGGTACAGGTAAGTTTTTTATGAATGGCTGGAAGAATTTTAACTTTTACAGCACAGGTGGCACAGGTTTTGTAGATGTACGTAATGTGGCAAAAGCCTGTATTGAACTCATGGAAAGCAATTTGAACAATCAGCGATTTATTTTAAATGCTGAAAATTTATCGTATCAAGAATTACAATATCAAATTGCGGATGCGCTAGGTAAGAAAAGACCCAGTGTAAAAGTAAATTATATCATTCGAGAACTGGCTTGGCGCATTGCTTGGTTGCAGTCGCGCTTAGCAGGCACTTCCCCTTTCCTGACAAAGGAAACTGCTAGGCATTCTACCAAAAGATACTATTACGACAACTGTAAATCAACAGAAAAACTACAACTGCAATACACTCCGATAAAAGAAACGGTAACCATGACTTGCGAGCAATTGAAACTGGCTGCAACACAGGATTTTAAGCCTATGCTACTGCCGATTATTTAAAAAACATCACCATTGGCGGTATAAAAATTTAGGGTTAATTCGCTATGAGCTGTTCGATATTTTTCCACTAATTGACGAATAGCTTCAATATTTTCATAGTGTCCAATAACAGAAAAATATTTGCCATTAGATGGAAAAGTCTTTGGTTGTATTTGATGATCCGCATCAATATTAAAATATCCGTAATTGCCAACAGAGAGTTGCGTTACTTGCGTTAAGCCCTTAAATTCGTTGACTAGTTGCTCATAGACATCATCCAAATTATTTCCTCGATAGCCAACAAACCCCCAAACTGTTTGATTAGGAATGCGATTTAATTTTTTATTGAGCAGAATAATTCCATTAACAGCATTAAATACCAACTCATAGTCCTCGTTGCTAACTAACAATTTACCCTTACTAACAATATTTTTATTAATGTTGAATTGCAAATCATAGACCCCGTTTTCCAGTGCACTAAGCTTAGCAATAGCGGTAACAGTTTCTTGTGTGTCGCAACTTTGCTGCCCTGAAACGACTACTTTACTGAGATTGAGATTAACACTAAAAAATCCAACACTCAACTCTTGATTGATCTTGTACCCAACGCATCGCCTATTGTTAATAGCCGTAGTCCTAAACTCTAAACCACGCTTCTGAGGAGCAAGCGATTCAAATAAATCAATCGAAAATTCATTGTCAATATCTGTAATTAGTTTAGGGTTTTCTTCTAACCCCACATTGCAGCCTGACAATATTAGCAGCATCCAAAATGTTATCAGTAAAGTTTGTTTCATACGATATGACTTTTTTCTTACAGAGAACGCAAGCTAATCAAGAACGCTGCGAACCAGCGCAATTAATTTTTAATTTTCTTACATTAAAGTTCTTGCGAAAGTCCATTAGCTAATTTTTATAATCCCTTTTTCGCCCTATTTGTAAAGGGACTATAAATAGGGCGAAATAGGAAAACAACTACTTTCGTAATAAGTCTATTAAGTCAGCCTTTAATATTCCAAAAGTTGACCTAATTTTTCTTCTAAACGCTTTAAAGGCAAAAAGTTATCTTCTAAAGACTTCGCCATTGGAATAGGGGTATCTAAGCTCGCTACGCGAAGTACAGGAGCATCCAAATACTCAAATAAATGCTCAGAAAGATGCGCAGCAATCTCGCCACCTATGCCAGCAAATAAGTTATCCTCATGTAAAATTAAGGCTTTGTGCGTTTTTTTCACACTAGCTTCCAGTGTAGCATAGTCTAATGGCTGCAAGGTGCGAAGGTCAATGATTTCTACATCCGCCTGCAATTTTTCTACCACCTCTTTTGCCCAATGCACGCCAGCGCCATAAGTGATGATAGAGGCTTTGCTGCCTTCGCGCGCTACTTTAGCAACGCCAATGGGAACGGTGTAGTAATCGTCGGGTATTTGGTCTATCAACTTGCGATACAATGCCTTATGCTCAAAAAAGATAACAGGATTAGGGTCTTCAAAACTAGCCAAAAGTAAACCCTTTGCATCGTAAACACTAGAAGGATAAACCACTTTCAAGCCTGCCACATGGGCAAACCATGCCTCATTGCTTTGTGAATGGAAAGGACCTGCACCCACACCTGCCCCAGTAGGCATCCGCACAACGACATCGGCGTTTTGTCCCCAGCGATAATGCAATTTGGCAAGATTATTCACGATTTGATTGAATCCACAACTGACAAAATCAGCGAATTGCATTTCTACCATCGCTTTCCACCCTTTTAGGCTTAATCCTAAACCCGCACCAATAATGGCACTTTCGCAAAGTGGTGTATTGCGCACACGCGCCTTACCAAATTCCTTCACAAATCCATCTGTTATCTTAAACACACCACCATATTCTGCAATGTCTTGCCCCATAAGGACTAATTTTTCATGTCGCTGCATAGCCTGTCGCAAACCATCAGAGATAGCATCCACAAAGCGTTTTTCGCTTTTGTTGCCAGTTTTAGGTAAAGTAGTAATGGCTTGAAAAGGCTTGAAAACATCGGCTAATTCGATTTCAGTATCTGCCACAGGATCACTGGAAGCAAAAGCAATTTCCAAACCTTGTTCAATTTCCTCTTTTATTTCTTTTCGCAAAAGGGTTAGGGCTTTTTCGGTAAGCACTTCTTCTTCTAGCAAATACTGCTCAAAATTTTTAACGGGGTCTTTTGCTGCCCACTCGTCCATCAGGTTTTGCGGCACATACTTTGTACCAGAGGCTTCCTCATGCCCCCTCATGCGGAAAGTCAAGCATTCCAGTAACAAAGGTTGAGGATTCGTTCTAATCTTCTCTCCCCAATCTTTAACGGTTTGATACACCTCTAAAATATTGTTGCCATCAATCGTGATACCTTCCATACCATAGCCTTTAGCTCTTTCCGATAAGAACTGGCAACGATATTGTTCTTGTGTAGGCGTAGAAAGCCCGTAGCCATTGTTTTCAATAACAAAAATAACAGGTAACTGCCAAACGGCTGCCACATTTAGTGCTTCGTGAAAATCACCTTCGCTAGTGCCTCCATCTCCAGTAAAAGCTACGGATAGCTTTTGTTCGCCTGCCAGCAAATGCGCTAATGCTACTCCATTAGCCAATGCGAGTTGAGGACCCAGATGAGAAATCATACCGACAATATGATGTTCCATTGTTCCGAAGTGGAAAGAGCGGTCTCTACCTTTTGTAAAGCCTAGCATCTTACCTTGCCATTGTGCAAACAACCGTTCTAGTGGAACTTGTCGAACGGTGAAAACACCTAAGTTGCGGTGCAATGGGAAAAGAAATTCATCGGCTTGCAACGCCATGGTAACGCCAACGGAAATCGCCTCTTGACCAATACCAGAGAACCATTTACTAATTTTTCCCTGCCGTAGCAAAATTAGCATCTTCTCTTCTATCATTCTTGGGCGTAGCAGATGTTGGTGCAAAGCTAGTAGCTCCGCATTAGAGAGATTACCTCTCTGATATATTATGTTAGATTGAGTAATCGTAGGCATGAAACAAATGTGTAAATTAATTCATAAATTTGCTGCAAAGTAGAACATAGTTCGCAAATTATAAACAACATTGCAAGGAAGCACAAACAAAATTGAAGGTACAAAAAAACTCAATAGCCCAACAAAAAAAGAGCTTTAAGTAAAAAAATGGAAACAGTAAAATACTTGTAAAAATGTAATGAAGTTAAACCATTTTCGATACATTGCGTAAAAACAATCAGTGGAAATTAATTTGTTACAGCATGGATTTTGCTTGAAACATATGCTAGTTTAAAGTTATATCTCATATCGCACGCTTCTGGTAAACTAGAAAGTGCCTTACCTTCGTTGCTAGTGAAAAAGGATTGCCATACTTTTTTGGCGTTTCTAGGAAAAATAAATAACCAAGTGGCTTTTTTGAAAAAAAAAGTCTTAAAAGATAGTTTAACCATTGGGTTAGCATGATTGCGCCTGATAGCAAAATATTCACTCGATATGATTAAGACGCTACAATTTCTTCTTAGAATAGTTGCTGTTATAATTTCGGTACATCAAATTTCTTTTGCGCAATGTAATCCCGATCAAACTGCGCCAATATTCTCCATAGTACCCGCAGATACAATAGTTTGTGCAGGTGCCATTCCCATTCCCAAACCACTGAACGCACTGGATGAATGCGATGGATTATTAATCGCTTTTTCAAGAGATGATACCACTGCTATGAATGGACTTTGTAATGGGGGTATCATCAAGAGAACTTGGCGCATTAGCGATTCCAAAAGTAATACCACTACTTACACCCAAACCATTACTGTGGAGCCAGACCTCGCCCCCCCAACCAGCACAGCAGACCTTTCTGAAGTATTTGAATTTATTGGGTCAAATAACTTTGGCAGATGGGTCATTGACAAGCAAAATAACATCATTATCAATTCCCAAGATGATTGTTCTGTAAGCAACATATTTAATAACGCACCACCTATTTTCAATCAGTGTGGGTCAATCGTAGTTACCTTTACCTTAGAAGACGAATGTGGCAAAACCGCTGATTTTCAAGTAAAATATACCCTGCGAGATACGATTCAACCTATTTTTAATAATCTACCAAGAGATACCACTATTAGTTGTGCAGCAGGTCGTCCACTAGTACCTACGGTTACTGCTAGCAAGAGCGGTTCGCCTATTGCTGTTCAATTTCAAGAGGAAGACCTCCCTTTAGGACAGCAACCTTGCAATAACTACCAAATTATCAGAACTTGGACGGCTAATGATGGCTGTGGCAATACCATAGAAGGTACACAAACCATTACTGTTGTTGATGACCAAGCACCAACTTTCACTACGCCATCCAGCAGAATGCTTAATTGTAATGAGGATTACAATGACTTATCCATAACAGGTTCACCCACTAACGTTACAGATAATTGCAACGCAATGGCGATTGCCGTCAATTTTCAAGACCAAATTGCGCCTGCTCAGCAAGGATTGCGTGTAGAACGTACTTGGGTTGCACGCGATGCTTGTGGCAATGAACGCCGCCAAATGCAGGTCATTACTGTATTGGATACTATCGCGCCTACTTTTACAGTACCTGCTGATATTGTGGTAGATTGTGGTCAACTCACTGATTTAAACTTTACAGGTCGTCCAACAATGGTGATGGATAACTGCACCGCATCTCCCACAGTAAGCTACGAAGATGTATTCACTACGGGGAGTTGCGCCAGTGGTGGTGTTATTCAGCGCATTTGGCGAGTACGGGATGAAGCAGGCAACACAACCGAAAAAACTCAAAACATTAGCCTGAACGATAAAATTCCACCTACTATCACTACCCAAGCAAAAGACAGAACTGTTTCCTGTGGAATGGCAGTTCCCTCTACTGTACTGTTCACAGAATGGCTCAACCAAAGAGCTGGAGCAGTAGCTGTTGATAATTGTAGTAGTGTAACAAATTTAACTTGGATTGCCTACAATTCAGGTACAAACAACCCACCATCTTTACCAGACGTGAACTGCCCCCAAGGAAACACTAAGATTATTCGACAGCAAAAGGTAGATTTCATTGTGCAAGACGAATGTGGCAACAGAGATACTACTAGTGCTACTTTTACGGTAGTAGATGATATTGCACCTATTTTTGCCTATTGCCCACCCGACACTACGGTTCAAAATTTACAGGGGCTTTGCTCCACAGATTATGTACTAGCCTCTCCAGTTGTAGAGGAACGATGTGCTACATTTTCAGGAAATTATAACCGAACTATTAGTGTACCTATTTTCTCTAATACTCCTAATAATCGAGACGTACCTGTCAATCAAGTACGCTTGAGCTTCCCTATTATCTTGTCGCCGAGCTTTGCAAGCGATAGTGTCCAATTGAGTATCAAGCTAATTAATGTAGATGGGGAGCAAGGTCCAGAATATTTTAATGTACTGCTTGAAGATGGCACCATTATTGGACGAACCAATAACACCCCTGCTCAATGTGGTAATTCAGAAACAGTATTTACAAACATTTCTCCTAGGCAAATCAATCAAGCAGCAGGTTCAAACTCTTTGGTTACGTTCTTTTTAGAACCAAATATTGTTCAAGGTCAACCTGGACGATTTTCTATAAACGACATTTGTGGCGGTTCTAGTGTAGAAGCCACTTTATCCTTCAAAACCCTGACGCCAAAAGACATTCGATACGAATATCAAATTAATAATGGTGGAAGATTGCTATTCATACCGCCTTCGCCCATTATCGAGACACTAAATGTTGGCATTAACACGGTTACTTATTATGCCATTGACTGTGCTGGAAACACCAGCACTTGTAGCTATAAAGCCACTATTCTTGACGTGGATAAGCCTGTTATTGAATGTCCAAATGATGTAGTGTTGCCTTTGGGGGATAACTGCACTGCTACTTATCAACTTCCTTTACCCAATAGCATTACAGACAACTGCGGTGTTGGCAATACAAGCAGTTTGACTTTGCCTTTGGATACGGCTTCAGCACTGCTTACCTTTTCTTTTGACCCTGATTTAGGAGACTATTTGGCAAATAGTAAAACTTTTGTATTTGAAAATCTTGCCCCAAATGCCCTAAGTCCTGCTACAATAACCATTTCCCTAAAAGCGGATTTAGACAATGTTTATGGATTTTTTATTATCACAGGTGATGATGGCATTCCGCTAACCAATACTGTTTTGGGACAATCCAATGTAACCTTTGGCGATTGTAGCCGATTTAGCCAAACCACCATTGAAATACCAGCATCCGTTTTCAACCGATGGGCAGCCGATGGGCGCATTGAAATTACGGCTTACGCCAATGATGCTATTCCTATTCCTCCAGGAGGGCGCGGTGATGGCATTAACCCTTGTGACCCAACGATTGTACTTAGTGATGGCGATACTGATGGCGTTAGCATGATGTTTGCTACCCTAAATTTCAGCAGTGCAGAATACACTTACTTTACTCAAGGTGCTACCGAAATACAGCCAACAAAAGTTGGATTAGGTGCAGGCTTGCC
>CALDYY010000073.1 GCA_937944245.1 uncultured Saprospiraceae bacterium
TTAATTCAAATGAGTACGCTTGCTGCAAAGGGCGATGAGCAGTATGAAGTCTTTTTTGAGCAGTTTCATGCAAGACATATTGAAGCCGCTAATGCACTTATTGGCGCACCTTTGATTGATAAAGTGATGCCTGTATTGGAGGAAAACCATGCGGTATTAAAAAATTTGCTGTATGGTATTTTTTTAGTCAGAGAGGCTTCTTTGAGAAGCATGGACTATGTGTTAAGTTTCGGAGAGCGCAATTCGGCTTTCATTATTGCTCATGCACTTCATTACAATGGTATCCCAGCTAGCTATTTAGACGCTAGGAAAATCATTAGAACGGATAAAAACTTTGGTTCAGCAAGGGTGGACTTCGACGCTACTTATAAAAAAATCAAAGAGTATTATCAGAATCTCCAAGAAATTCAGGTGGTAACAGGCTTTATTGCTGCTGCAAAAGGAGGATTAACTACTACATTAGGTAGGGGGGGGTCTGACTATACAGCGTCTTTGCTAGGTGCCGGATTGGATGCCAAGCAAATTGAAATATGGACAGATGTGGATGGGGTACTTACTTGTGACCCTAGGAAAGTGAAGCGCGCATTTACCATTCCTAAAATGACTTATGCTGAGGCAATGGAAATGTCGCATTTCGGGGCAAAAGTAATTTATCCACCTACATTACAACCTGCACTGCGAAAGCAAATTCCAATTTATATTAAAAATACCTTTAATCCTAGTTTTGAAGGAACGTATATCTCCAGTTATCAAGACCCCGAAGATAAAGCAGTTAAAGGGATTTCGTCTATTGACAATATTGCCTTGCTCACGCTCTCAGGGGGTGGACTTTTTGGAGTGCCAGGTATTGCAGGGCGACTGTTTCAAGCATTGGCGCAAGAGCAAATCAACATCATCCTTATCACACAAGGTTCTTCAGAGCATTCCATTAGTTTTGCAGTGAAACCCGACGATGCAAAAAATGCCAAAGCAGTTGTGGAACAAGCCTTTGAGTATGAGTTACAAATGAAAGTGGTGGATGCTGTTAAAATTGAGAAAGACCTTTCCGTAGTGGCTATTATCGGAGCTAACATGCGCTATCAGCCAGGTATTGCGGGTCGAATGTTTGAGGCTTTGGGCAAAAATGGTATCAGCGCTATCGCTATTGCACAGGGTTCTTCTGAGTTAAACATTTCGGTCGTCATCAATAAAGCAAACGAAAGCAAAGCCTTGAATGCACTGCACGAAGCCTTTTTCCTTTCCGATAAAAAAGAGTTACATCTTTTTATGGTTGGTACAGGATTAATTGGCTCTACTTTGCTCAAACAAATTCATTTGCAGCGCAACTTTTTGAAAGAGAATCGCAGTCTTGATGTCAAGGTAGTTGGTTTAGCCAATTCTAAAAAAATGCTTTTTGATGCTGACGGAATTGACTTGACAAACTGGAATACGTTATTAGACAACGCTGATGATAATATGAATTTAGGCACATTCATTGAGCAAATGAAAAAAATGAATTTATCAAACGCTATTTTTGTGGACAATACGGCTAATGCAGAACTTCCAGCTTACTATCCAGCTATTTTGAACAGTAGTATTTCGATTTCAACGCCTAATAAAATTGCTACTTCTTCCTCTTTTGAGCAATACAGAAAACTCAAATCTATTGCTAGGCGACGAGGGGTGCAGTTCCTTTACGAAACCAGTGTTGGTGCTGGGCTTCCAATCATTACCACGCTCAATGATTTAATTTATAGCGGAGACCGTATTGTAAAAATTGAGGGTGTAATTTCTGGCTCACTTTCTTTTATTTTCAGCAATTTCAAACAAGGAACTACCTTCAGCGATGTTGTAAAGGAAGCACAAAGAAAAGGCTTTACAGAACCAGACCCTCGTGAGGATTTAAGCGGAAAGGATATGCGTCGAAAGCTTATTATTCTAGCTCGTGAGGCTGGTTTTCCACTGGAAGAACAGGACATTAACATTCATTCTATTTTGTCAGAACAAGCCAGAAATGCACCAACAACAGATGCTTTTTTTGAGGCGTTGGTCAGAGATGATGCGCGATATGAATCATTGCGTAGGGAGGCAAATGAAAATGGAAAAGTGCTGCGCATGGTAGCAGTAATGGAAAACGGAAAAGGATCAATTGGCTTAGGTAGCTACGGTACAGATCATCCTTTTTACCATTTGAACGGTAGTGACAATATGATTGTGTTTACCACAGAACGCTATCGCGAAACGCCACTTGTCGTGCGTGGTCCAGGAGCAGGGGCAGAAGTTACTGCTGCTGGTGTATTTGCGGAGATTATTACAATTGGTAACTATTTGAAATAGAATGAATTAGGGGTAGGAGTTGATGGTTAGCACATTAGGTTTGAGAAAGAAGAATGGGAAGTTTAATTTAGCCAATGGTGCAACAAGTAAGCAACGCCTACTCCTAAATAATTGCCAAAGGCATAGCCGATAAGTCCAGTTGCCATACCAGAAAAAACGATTTTTTTATTGCCAATAGCGCTCGCTACTTGTCCCACAAATGCAGGACCATACAAAGATGCGGTGGAAGTAATAATGACAGTGTCGCGGTCAATTTTAAAAAAGTAAGCCAACAGACTATGCAATGCTACTATGCCTAGCCAAATGCTTGACATAAAAGATATTACCATTAAGCCATTTTCAATAATACTGCTAAAATCAGCGAGCAAACCAATGGCAATACAAAATATCAACAGTAGATATTCCCCTAATTCAAAAGTTTTTGGTAATTGCCTAACAAAAGGAATAAAAGATAACGCAATGCTCAAGGTGGTTAGTGATAATAGTAAAAGTATAACCGAGGACAAGTCGCCTATTACCAAATAGGTGATACCTGCTGCTAAACCACCTACGAAAATAGATAAGAATAATCCAATGCCATAGTGCTTTGGCAAAGCATGAATAAATTGGCGATTACAAGATTCGCCTTCTACTGTATCTTGCTGAAAATCAGGCAAAAATAAACCAAAAAAGCGATGAGCAATAGAACTTAAAAAAATGAGATAAATGCCACCACAAAAAATATCGGCAGCATTAACCAATACAATCGTTTCTTCACTAGCTTTTAACATAAATCCAATAGCTTGCATGTTAGGTGCACCACCTGTAAGTAAACCAAGCATCATACCAGCATATTGCCAAGTATTTTCCAAATGAGGATAAAAGAAAAACGACATCAAAATAGTGATGATAACCCCACTCAATACACACAGCAAAAAAGATAGAATTGTGTTGCGTGCATAGCTCAACCATTTTGGAACATCAGTTGAAAACAATAGTAAGGGAATGGCTAGAAGAATAGTTATTTGCGTAAATTGATGTGCAAGCTCAGTATTCACAGTAAATAACTTTAAATTGGCAATCAGAATACCTACCGCATAGCACAATAAAACTGGACTCAGCCATTGAAATGCTTTAATTTTTGCATTTAATCGTTGCGCTAAGTAAGGGAAGCCAAGTGTTAAAACCATTTGTAGAACAGTAAAAAGCATCGTTTATCTATCTTTGAAAATTATTTGCTAAAGTGGTTTAGATGTGTTTGAAATTGTAAATCAAATGAGATAAATCTATAAAATCATTTCAATCTTGATATAATTTTGTAGTTATTTGTGATGTAATATTAGTTATTTTGACTTAATAATCTGTCCGTATTAAGAGAGGCAGTCTTTTTGCATAGCTCAATAAAGAAACAATCATGGCATCATCTAAACTAGAGATTTTACAGCAAAAAATAGCGGAAGCACAACTTGGCGGCGGAGAAGAACGCATCGAAAAGCAGCATCAGCAGGGTAAATTGACTGCAAGAGAACGCATTCATTTTTTATTGGATGCAGGTTCTTTCGAGGAAATAGGAATGTTAGTAACCCATCGAAGTAGTGACTTTGGCTTAGACCAGCAGCAATATTACGGCGACGGTGTTGTTACTGGTTATGGTACTGTTCATGGGCGTTTAGTCTATGTCTTTTCACAAGATTTTACGGTTTTTGGTGGCTCTCTTTCGGAAACTCATGCCGAGAAAATTTGTAAAATCATGGACTTAGCTATGAAGGTTGGTGCACCAGTCATTGGTTTGAATGATTCAGGTGGAGCAAGAATACAGGAAGGTGTAGTTTCCTTAGCAGGTTATGCGGATATTTTCTATCGCAATGTGATGGCTTCAGGAGTGATTCCTCAAATTTCAGCTATTATGGGACCTTGTGCTGGCGGTGCAGTTTATTCACCTGCCATGACTGATTTTATCTTGATGGTGGAAAAAACTTCCTACATGTTTGTAACTGGACCTAACGTTGTAAAAACAGTGACAAACGAAACCGTAACTTCTGAAGAATTGGGGGGGGCATTCACACATGCGACCAAGTCTGGCGTTACTCATTTTACGGCTGCTAATGATTTAGATTGCATCAAGAAAGTCAAGCAGTTGTTGAGTTATTTGCCTCAAAATTGTGAAGAAACTACTCCTAAATTGCCTTATGTGTTGGGCGATGAAATTAGAGAGGGTTTAGAACATATCATTCCCGAAAGTGCCAATCACCCTTATGACATGCGTGCTATCATCGGCGGTGTAGTGGATGAAAATTCATTTTTTGAAGTACACAAAGACTACGCAGAAAACATTGTCGTTGGTTTCGCTCGATTGGCGGGCAGAAGTATTGGTATTGTTGCGAATCAACCTATTAGTTTGGCTGGTGTATTAGATGTGGATAGCTCCAAAAAAGGCGCACGATTCACGCGTTTTTGCGATTGCTTCAATATTCCTCTGCTGGTTTTGGTAGATGTTCCAGGTTTTTTGCCTGGTACTGACCAAGAATGGAACGGAATCATTATGAATGGGGCAAAATTACTATATGCATTGAGTGAAGCAACGGTACCTAAAGTGACCGTCATTACAAGAAAAGCCTATGGCGGTGCTTACGATGTGATGAATTCCAAACACATTGGTGCAGACATGAATTTTGCCTTTCCAAGTGCTGAAATTGCAGTAATGGGTGCAAAAGGTGCTAGTGAAATTATTTTTAAGAAAGAAATTATGACAGCAGACAACCCCGCTGCAAAATTGGCGGAAAAGGAGGCAGAGTATGCTGAGAAGTTTGCCAATCCCTATCGGGCTGCACAACGTGGTTTTATTGATGAGGTGATTGAGCCTAAACATACGCGCCGTAAACTCATTAAGGCTTTTGCTGCCTTAGAAAGCAAAGTGCAGCATTTACCTAAGAAAAAACATGGCAATATTCCACTTTGATTTAAAAGTAAGAGCTTGTTTACAGTTTTCTAATGCGCTTCCAACCAATGTTTGCCTACTCCAGTTTCTACGACAATTGGCACATTCAGGTTAGGTAGAGCTTGTTGCATTTCTTGAACAACAATTTTTTTTACCTCTTCTAGTTCCGATTGTTGCACATCGAAGACTAATTCATCGTGTACTTGTAAAATCATTTTGGATTGAATAGCTCTTTGCTGAAATGCTTTATGTATGTTAATCATCGCTAACTTAATCATATCGGCGGCAGTACCTTGTATGGGGGTGTTCATGGCGTTGCGCTCTGCATGCCCCCGAACGACTGCATTTTTGCTATTGATGTCGCGCAGGTAGCGTCGGCGACCAAGTAGAGTGGTAACATAGCCTTGTTCGCGTGCTATCTGTACGGAGTTGTCCATGTATTGCTTTAAGCCACTGTATTTTCGGAAATACTGCTCAATTAACTCACCAGCTTCAGTGCGTTTTATTTCTAATTGCTTGGAAATATTGTGCGCTCCAGCACCATATAGGATAGCAAAATTAATGGTTTTGGCAGCACGCCGTTGGTCTGCATTTACAGTATCATAAGGAACTTCATACACTAGCGATGCTGTTGCTCTATGGATGTCATGCCCAGCCTGAAACGCCTCCAACATGGCTTTATCCTGACTAATTTCTGCCACAATTCGCAATTCAATTTGAGAATAATCGGCAGCCAGTATCAAATGGTTTTCATCTCTTGGGATGAATGCTTCGCGCACTTTTCTACCTTCTGCTGTACGAATGGGAATGTTCTGTAAATTAGGATTGTTTGAACTCAAACGCCCCGTAGCGGTCAGTGCTTGATTAAAAGAACTATGAATGCGTTTGGTTTTAGGATTAACCAGTTGAGGCAGTGCATCCACGTAAGTAGATTTGAGTTTGCTTAAACCTCGATGTTGCAGGATACTATCTGCAATCGGAAATTCTTTTGCGTACTCTGTCAACTTCTCTTCATCTGTGGAATACTGCCCAGAAGCGGTTTTCTTCCAACGATAAGGAATTTTTAAATGGTCAAATAAGATTTCACCTACCTGCTTAGGCGAAGCGATATTAAATTTTATCCCTGCTAATTCGTAAATCTGTTGCTCTAGTCGGTCAATATCTTTAGCCAATACTTCTGAGTAATTGGCTAAAAAATTAGTATCCACTTTTACGCCTGAGAACTCTAATTCTGCCAACACCTGCACCAGTGGCACTTCCATATCGTAAAACAGCGTCTCTAGTTTCGCCTGCTTTAGTTGAGGCTCAAAGTAATTTTTTAGTTGTAAGGTAATGTCCACATCTTCACCGGCGTATTCTTTCGCATCCTCAACAGGCACATCGCGCATACTGCCTTGATTTTTACCTTTCTTACCAATCAAACTTTCTATGGAAACAGGTTGATAGCCTAGGTAAGTCTCCGCCATATAGTTGAGGTTGTGCCTCAATTCAGGCTCAATTAAGTAATGCGCCAACATCGTGTCGAAAAGTTGACCTTTCACTGTTACATCGTACCACTTTAGCACGATAATGTCGTATTTTATGTTCTGCCCAACTTTGCTGATTTGCTCATTTTCGAGCACTGACTTAAATTCCTGAACAATAGATTTTGCTTCTTCTTGATTTTCGGGAATGGGTACATAGTAGGCTTCACCTGGTCGGATGGCAAAAGCCAACCCCACTAATTCAGCGTTGTTTGCATCCACGCTAGTAGTTTCTGTATCCACACAAAAGCTATCCACAGCCGAAAGTAGCGAAATTAAATTTTGTCTTGCTTTGGCGTCTTGCACCAAATGATATTGATGCGGCGTACTGCCAATATTTTGAGTAGCAATACTGGCTAAAGCGGGCGTTGCGCTTATCTCTTCTAAACCAAATAAACTACCTTGAATATTGCCTTGCGGTTTATTTTCTTCCTGTGGTTCACCTAAAATGGCTTTATGCAAAGAGCGAAACTCTAGTTCTGCAAACAACTCTGCTAGACGTTCTCGCTCCAGAGGTTCTAGGATAAAAACATCGGCATCAAATTGTATAGGCACTTGGATATCAATGGTTGCTAATTGTTTAGAAAGTAACCCTTGTGCGGCAAATTTTTCAATATTTTCTCTTTGTTTGCCTTTGAGTTGATGGGCATTTTCAAGCACTCCTTCTAAGGTATCAAATTTTTCTAGTAGTTGTATAGCCGTTTTAGGACCCACGCCCGGAATGCCTGGAATATTATCCACTGAATCTCCTCTGAGCCCTAGAATATCAATAACTTGGTCAATTCTTTGAATCTCCCAATCTCGCAAAATATCAGCTTCTCCAAGAACTTCTATGCCATTGCCCATGCGGGATGGTTTATAAAGATAAATATTTTTAGAAACTAGTTGTGCAAAATCTTTATCGGGTGTTACCATATAAACGGTATAACCTTCTGCTTCTGCTTGTTTAGCCAATGTACCAATCACATCATCGGCTTCGTAGCCATCGAGGGTAATAATAGGAATTTTAAAGGCTTTTAATATTTCAACAATATAAGGAATGGCTATGCCAATATCTTCAGGTTGTTCTTGGCGGTTGGCTTTGTATGGTTCGTACATATCGTGCCTAAACGTAGGTGCGCTGGTATCAAAAGCAACAGCAAGGTGAGTAGGTTTTTGTGCCTGCATCAAATCCCATAGCGTGCGTGTAAATCCATTAACGGCGGAAGTATTCATTCCTTTGGAGTTCAAGAGTGGTTTTGAGCCAAACGAAAAGTGCGCTCGATAGACTAGGGCATGACCGTCAAGTAAGAAAAGACGTTTATCAGACATGGTTAGCTTTTTTGATGACGAATGAGTATTATTTTGTAATTCAAAACCTTTCGAGGTCGTGTGCAAAATGAGATAAATATAGCCAATGCTTTAAGCATTAGCCATATTTATCTTTTGGACAATTATGTAGTTAAAATTGTTCAACGTGAAATTAGCAACTCAATATATCAGTGAATAAACTGCACCGCTTAATTGACATTTACCTCTTTGGCATGAATTAAGCTTTTTTTCACTTTGTAGTCCAGTGCAGCTTTTACAAAGGCGATAAACAAGGGATGCGGATTTTCTACCGTACTTTTATATTCTGGATGAAATTGCACTCCTAAAAACCAAGGATGATTCTCTAACTCCATAATTTCTACAAGTCCACTTTCTGGATTGACGCCTGTGGCTTTTAACCCTTTTTTTGCCAGTTGTTCAATATAATCGGAGTTAATTTCGTAGCGATGGCGATGTCGCTCTCTAATGTGTTTTTTCTCGTAGGCTTCTATAGCTTTGGAGTCTTTTTTGAGTTTACATTCATAAGCACCCAAACGCATTGTCCCTCCTTTGTTGACAACATTTTTTTGTTCATCCATTAAATGAATGACAGGATGAGGCGCATCTGGATTCATTTCTGTGGAGTTAGCGCCTTTTAGTTCTAGCACATTTCGTGCAAACTCAACCACTGCACACTGTAAGCCTAAGCAGATGCCAAAAAAGGGAATATTGTTTTCTCGAACATATTTAATGGCTTCCAATTTACCTTTAATGCCTCTATCTCCAAACCCTGGAGCTACCAGAATTGCATCCAGATTTTCTAACCGTCTAGCTACATCTGTTCGCTCTAATTGCTCCGAATGGACAGATTCTACCACGACTTTGCAATCATGCACTGCACCAGCATGGATAAAGGCTTCGTAAATGGATTTATAGGCATCAGGCAATTCATTGTATTTGCCGACTAGTCCAATTCGTACTTCACGCGAAGGGTTTTTGATGCGCTCTAAAAATGATTTCCATTTTTTGAGATTAGGTTCTTGTTTGTCTGGCAAACTCATTTTGGAAATAACGACACTATCCAATCTTTCATGTAGCATCAAGATAGGCACTTGATAAATACTATCGGCATCCATAGCTTCGATAACAGCTCTAACTTCGACATTGCAAAATTGAGCAATCTTGCGCCTAGTGTCCATATCAATTGGTCGCTCTGTCCTGCATACTAAAATATCAGGTTGAATACCAGAAGTTTGCAGTTCTTTCACGGAATGTTGAGTCGCCTTAGTTTTTAACTCTCCTGCTGATTTTAGATTGATGATGAGGGTTAGATGAATAACCAAACAGTTGGGTTTGCCTAAGTCGCGCTGCATCTGGCGGATAGCCTCCAAGTAAGGCAGTGATTCAATGTCGCCTACTGTACCTCCAATTTCAGTGATAATAATATTAAATCCTTCTCGCTCAAGTAGTTGGATTCTTCTACGAATTTCATCTGTAATGTGTGGGATGACTTGCACTGTTTTGCCTAAATATTCGCCACGTCTTTCTTTTTCGATAACGGTTTGATATATTTTTCCTGTGGTTACATTATTGGCTCTCGATGTAGGCGTGCCTAGGAATCGCTCATAATGCCCTAAATCTAAGTCTGTTTCTGCACCATCTTCTGTTACATAGCATTCTCCATGCTCGTAGGGGTTCATTGTGCCAGGGTCTATATTAATGTAAGGGTCTAGCTTTTGAATGGTTACTGTAAAACCCTTTGCTTGCAAAAGCTTTGCTAGTGAAGCTGCTATAATACCTTTTCCTAGGGAAGAAGTTACGCCCCCCGTAACAAATATATATTTAGTCATGTTAACTCAAGATTGAAGTACGAAATGTCTTGCTACGGGATACAAAGATATGGCGAAATTGCGCTACTTGCTGCATTTTTTTCATGTATTTATTCTGTAAATACATGAAAGACTGATTGTGTGTGGATTAGGATTTTTATTTTTTTGGATTTTTATTTTTTTGTTACACTTATTGTGGCTTTTGTTGTGAGTTAACACAATAAAAAATGTATCTAATCACATAAAGAACATAATTTTGTTTTCAAACATTAGTTATTTACTAGCATCTTTGCCATGAAAAACAAGCTAAATATGAGAAATATTATTTTGTTTGATGATGATAGTCGAGATAAATTTTTGCCACTTACTTATCTTCGTCCAGTGGCGGAATTGCGCATGGGTGTACTTACTATACGCGAAAAATGGGAGCGTTGGCTAGAAGGAAAAGTTTCTTACATCACCCAAGAATATCTTGCAGAGAAATTTCCAATTCATATAGAGGAAGATAACTTTATCATTAATGCCTCTGTGTTGCCTAACCGCGAGATTTGTTCTATCATTCGACAGTTAAAAGAAAATGAGGCAGTATTGAAAAATGGAGAACTCATTGCTACTCGTTTGAATGAAAAGCAAATAGAACGACTTATCCACAACCAAGACATTACAGAAATGCAGGGCTATGACCTTGACAATACCGATTTCGTTAAATTAAAACACATCACAGATTTATTCACTTTGAATCACCAAGCTATTGTTGCGGATTTTGAATTACTTACTCATGGCAGATGTTCGCAGGACTTAAACGAGAGTAACATGGTGAAAGGGGCAACACAAATTTTTGTCGAGGAAGGAGCAGAAGTGGATTGCTGCATAATTAATGCTACTACTGGACCAATTTATATTGGCAAAAATGTCAAAATATTAGAAGGCTGTATGTTACGCGGACCAATTGCCTTTGGGGAAAACAGCATTATTAAAATGGGAGCAAAAATTTATGGGGCTACCACTTTTGGACCGCACTCTAAAATGGGAGGTGAAATCAATAACAGTATAATATTTGGTAATTCCAATAAAGGACATGAAGGTTATCTAGGCAATTCAATAGTAGGGGAGTGGTGCAATTTTGGTGCGGACACTAATATTTCTAACCTAAAAAATAATTATGGCATTGTAAGTCAATGGGATTACACTGCTAATGATTTTGTGCCAACTGGTTTGCAATTTTGTGGTTTAGTGATGGGTGACTATTCCAAATGTGCCATTAACACTGCCTTTAATACAGGCACAGTAGTAGGTATCAATGCTAATATTTTTGGTGCTGGATTTCCGCCGCGATTCATTCCTTCATTTTCCTGGGGTGGTGCTGAAAAAATGGAAACTTACGAGTTGGATAAAGCTTTTGAGGTAGCAGAGCGCATGATGGCACGCCGAAACGAGTCCTTTCAAGTTCAAGACCGCTTGATAATGATTAAGTTGTTTGAAGAAACTGCCAAATATAGACATTGGGAACAACAGGAAAAAGCAGTGAATCATGCTTAAATCACAATACATTCCAGCGTGGAAATACAGATTAAGCCATTTTATGGAATTTCACATAGAGAGTGCGCCCAGTGAAATTAACCCTCATTTGTATGTCAGCCTCAAGAAAGGTCGTCTGCAACTGAGTGCGGCTAAAGCTGTGTATTCTTTTGAAGATTTATACACTAATTTTGGTAAGGCTTTTGAGAAAATTCAACTTAAAGATATGCCTCAAGAAGTGCTAATATTAGGATTTGGTTTGGGTAGCATTCCAATTATGTTGGAACGAAAATTAGGTAAAAGCTACAATTATACTGCTGTTGAAATAGATGAAAATGTATTGTATTTAGCAAATAAATACGCTTTACCCCATTTGCAATCGCCCATTGAGCTTATTTGTGCGGATGCACTTGCTTTTGTGCAACAATCTGAGGAACAGTTCGATATTATTTGTATGGATGTTTTTCTGGATGACTTCATTCCCGAGCATTTCCAGTATTTTGATTTTTTACAAATGCTTTCGGCACTGCTTGCACCTGAAGGTGTTCTGCTTTACAACATGCTCTCTTACTTGCCACAAGACGTATTGGCAACTAAAGTATTCTTTCAGGATACCTTTCTAAAGGTATTTCCCAAAGGTACTTATGTTGATGTTAAAGGGAACTGGATATTGTTGAATGATAAAGGACATCTGCGAGCAAATAAATGAAGATAGTCAATAGAATTTTTTGAATTTTAATCTTTTTGTATTTGCCTTACATCAGTTCTCGTCATCGTCGTCATCATCCAAAAAAAAGTCCACTTTAAAAGTATCAATTTGGCGACGCTCAGCTTTGGTTGGACGACCTGTTCCTTTTTCGCGCACTTCTACGCCACCCTTGCCCACAAACCAACTTTGATACTTATTGAGTTCTTCAGCTGGCGTTAGGTTTTCATAGCAAGTTTTGGCAATATCTGCACTAACGCGCTTCTCCAGTAATTGCAGCACTTTGAATTGCAAATTAAATCCATCTTTTTTGACTTCTAGTAAGTCACTAACTGTAATGGTTTGAGAAGGTTTGGCAGTAACGCCATTCACCTTTACTTTTCCCGTTTTACAATTATCAGTAGCTAAGGTTCTAGTTTTAAAAATTCTCACACCCCAAAGCCATTTATCCACCCTTACTTTGTTCATTGTTCAAAATATTAATTGGTCATAAAACAACTGAAAACATTTTCAAATAGTTTTCTTTCAAATTAGTTCAACCATACGATATGATTGTTTACTTTGGATTAGGTTTAGATGATGATTTGCCGTTGGTTGCGCCTGTAGAAGCGGGTACGTATTATATGGGCACAAGGCGTATATTGCGTTTACTGGAAACTTTTTTAGGTTTTCAAGGCTATCCTTCTGATAATGAACATCTAAGAATAGAGCAATATCGTCAAGCCCTGTTGACTTATCAAAAAAAGCATACTGATGTTTTTTATCGTCGTTCTTTCGAGGCAGATCAACTAGCGACAGCAACAGAATTGCTGGATAGAAGAGATGAACTGGTATTGGCTAATTGGAATTTTGAGGCGCTACCGCAAATGCCTGAACGCTTGCGTGTATTAGCTGAAGTTGAACAAGCATTGGTAGTGGATTATGATTTGTTGCATACTGCTTTGTCCCACCAGTTGTACCTCATGCCAGGCTTTGCGGACCGTTTTGCCCAAGTGATGCAACACCTTGACAATAAAAAAAATCAAATCACAACTATCTGCTTAGTTGAACCTTTAGGCATTTTACCCTATTTTATGCAACGTTTAGTAGCAAAATTAGTAGCCTTGAGTACAAAGGTCATTCAGATTCCAGAACCTACCATCAAAGGGGATAGTGATTTAGCTGTTTTTCAGCGTAAATTGATGTCCGATGAATTTGCCATAAAGCAAATGCCAAAAGGTGATGGTAGTTTAATTCTTCTGAAAGCAAAGCGCGAAACAGATATTGCAACATATGTATCTAAATTACTCCATAAAAACAAACAACTCCATCCCTGGATTTTGAGTACGGAAAAAACAAGAACCTTTGATAATGCACTTATCCAAGAAGGTCTGCCTGCCATGGGTATTCTTTCAGCTTCCTCTGCTCGCCCTGTATTGCAAATGCTAAAATTAGCACCTGCCTTTTTGTGGGAGCCTATTGACCCCTTCAAAATCATGGAGTTTGTGACGTTAAGTGTTAAGCCGTTGGAAGAAGAATTGTCCAATAGAATTGCACGTCAGCTTTCGCAAACGCCAGGTTTGGGAGGAGAGGGCTGGTCAGTTACCATCCGAAATTATTTTGACGAGTTAGAAGAAATGGCAAAAAAGGATAAAACAATAGATGTTTTCACCATTCAAAATCAGTATAATTTTTGGTTTAGAAGAAATCGCTACAAAATATCTAGTCGTGTGCCTGTGGGTGAAGTGATTGATATTTACGATTATCTTCATAAATGGGCAAAGGCAGTTCACGACAATGCTAGTGGACGCAACCAATCAGGTGCTTCACTTATCGTCTTGAGTGAGCAAGCCAAGCGCATCAAAGAACTTTTGGAAGCCCAATCGGATGCTACTTTATCCTTTTTAGAGTTGGAGCGTGTGATTCGAACGATTTATGCACCTTCACCTATCCTATTTAAAGCACAAGAAGTTGGTTTCTATCCATTCATTCATCACACAGGAGCTTTTGTTCGACCAGTGCCACAACTCATTTGGTGGGATTTCGTGCAACTTGAACCTAATCACTTCTTTTCTCGTTGGTATCAGCAGGAACGTCAGTTCTTGGCAACACAAAATATCTATTTAGAAACTCCTCAACAAGAGAATGAACGACTTATTTGGCAGCGAAAACAGCCTATTTTAAATGCTCAACAGCAATTAATTTTGTTGATGCCAGCACAAATTAACGGGGAAGAAGTGCATCCACATTCGCTGTACAGCGATTTGCAGGCAACTTTTAAACAGTTGCAAAATATAACTATTCAGGTAGATGACGCTGAAGTACAAACTTCAAGGTTTAATTTACAACTCCCTCTTTATGCGCCGCTCGACATGCAAAAATTAGGTACACCAAAACCTTTTTTACACATTCCTGAATTAAAAGAGTTTTTGATAGAAAACTACGAAACATACAGTAGCTTAGAGCAGTTGCTATACTATCCTTATCAGTGGTTGTTTAGGCATAAGACTAAATTAGTAAAATCTTCTATCTTGTCTTTAGTGAAAGACAATACTTTGTTGGGAAATTTAGCACATCGCTTTTTTGAACAGTTGCTAAAAGAAGATATTTTAAGATGGGATAAACAGCAAATTGAACAGTGGATTGATAAAAGAGCGCAATCTATGTTTGGTCAAGAAGGAGCTATTTTACTCATGTATGGTCGAGAGCCTGAAAAAATTAATTTCCTCAACCGCTTAAAATATGCAGCTTGGAGTTTGGTTTCTTCTATTCAAAACAATGGATGGACAGTGGAGGCGACAGAATTAGCTGTTGACGGTCAATTTTTGGATAAAGAAATTAAAGCTAAAATAGACTTGGTGCTAAAAAAAGGAAACGAGTTGGCGGTGCTAGACTTGAAATGGCGTGGTGTCGGATACCGAGAAAGAATGATTAAAAATCAAGAGGACTTACAGTTAGTGCTTTACTCTAGTTTAATTAGTGAACCTCATCAATGGGCACATACCGCTTATTTTATTATGGATAAAGGCAAGATGATTGCTAGAACAAATCAGGCTTTTCAAGAGGTACAGCCTTTACAAGTTGCTGCTAATCATGCTGCTATTCACGAAAATATCATGGAAAAAATGATGGCAACCTATCGCTGGCGAGTAAAGCAAATTGAACAGGGACTCGTTGAAGTACGTTGCTCCAAAACGAAGTATCTCTTGGAAGACATTGCCGAGACCTATGGCTTGCCACCCATTGACATGACTATGCTCGAAATGAAATCGGAGGATGCTAAATTTGACGACTACCGAACACTGGTTAATCTAATTGAATAAAGTTTTGGTTGGGTGTTAGGGATTAGGTTTTGGGCGCAATCTGCTTTCCCGATACCTAACACCTAATCCCCCAGTACCGAAAAATTAGTCTTTCAAATTTTTTCTTTTATCTTTAAATTCAGAACCTTCCTTCCATTGAGGATATTGAGATGAATTGGATAAGCCATAACCCAAATTAAATAATAATTGTGCATCTTCCATCATGCCCGATAAATCCCATGTTGCAGGGTTGTAATGATCACTTGGGCGATGATAGTGATTGGCAGTAAAATCATCTTGTAATGCTTTTACGTAAGTTTCGCCTTTTGTCTTGTGGTCAGTACCGCCGTTTATGTACAAAACTGGGATACCTACTTTAGCAAAATTAAATTGGTCAGAACGAAAGAAGAATCCTTTTTCGGGCTGACTATCAGGACGTACATATCTGCCTTGTTTTTTGGCTTCGGCTGTGGCTAAATCATCCATATCCGATTGCCCTAGCCCAACAATAGAAATATCACGGGTTGCACCATAGTAGTTCATACCGTCAATATTGATATTGGCAACAGTTTGTTCTGGGGCATAAATAGGATTTTCGGCGTAATAAGCACTACCTAACAAGCCTTGTTCTTCGGCAGTTACAGCGAGAAAAACCACAGAGCGTTTTGGCTTTTTAGGCATCGAAGTGAAGGCTTTTGCGATACCTAAAAGCCCTGCTGTTCCTGTGGCGTTATCCAAAGCACCATTGTAAATGGAATCTCCAGCTACGGGTTCGCCAATACCAAAATGATCCCAGTGGGCAGTATAAATGATGTACTCATCAGGTTTTTCTTCTCCTTTTATAATACCAACTACATTGTTAGACGTGTTTCGTTCCAACTCGTTGCGTACTTTAGTGGAAATATTGACACCTAGCGGAATGGGCTTAAAGCCTTTTGTTTTAGCTCGTTCCAAGAATTTACCACCTTCAATACCCGATGCTTTAAAAACGTTGGATGCCGCAGTTAGCGAAATCCAGCCTTGTACTTCACATTTAGGGGTGTTGCTTTCCAAATTTAATTTGCCTCCACTCCAAGAGCTTTTGATAACAAACCAAGGATAACCTGCTGCGTTAGTTTCATGAATGATGAGACAACCAGCAGCCCCTTGTCGAGCAGCTTCTTCATACTTGTAAGTCCAACGACCATAGTAAGTCATGGTATTGCCTTTAAATAAGGTGCTGTCTTCTGCTTGGAATCCTGGGTCGTTGATCATCACCACAGCAGTTTTACCGCGCATATCAATTCCTTCATAGTCGTTCCAGCCATATTCTGGTGCGACGATACCGTATCCGCAAAAGACCAATTCAGAGTTGTTCAGTTGCACCAAAGATTCGGGCTTTTCCGTATAAGTTACAAAATCATTGGGATATTTTAAGACAAAACTACCTCCTTTCCCTTTAATGGCAAGCGTTTCGTCGGGATAACCTGTAATTTTGACCATAGGTACAGGTTGAAAATAAGAATCGCCATTTCCAGGGGCGAGTCCTAGTGATTCAAAAATTGTTTTCAGGTAGTTAATGGTTTTTGTTTCGCCTGCTGAAAAGGGCTTCCGTCCTTCAAATTCATCTGAAGCTAAAGTAGCCAGTTGTTTTTCTACGAAGGTAGAATCAATAGCAACCATACGCTGTGATTCCTCTGAGGATTTTACTTGCTGACAGGAGCAAAAACACAATACACTTGCTAAATACACTAAATAGGAATATTTCATTTTATCTCGTTTTTTAAGCTGAAAATAAAACGAAATTACAATCTATTGCTGGAGATAAATGAGAATCTACATTTCTTTTTTGAGTAATGTCATTTTTTTGAACAAAAAAAATGTTTAATACAGATATATTTAAAAAATAATTATATTTGCTTTTAGTTATTTAAAACAATATAAGTCTCACACATTAATACTGCTACGTGCATAGTGCATCAGATACTTTTATAAGCGAGTTTAAATTCATATTACACGATATTTTGACTGTTTTTATTGACGTTCAGTGAATTGTCATTAACGAGGCTAGCATTATGACGATGTAATTTAATGCTTAAAAGGTACTTTGATTAGATATTTTGAAACAATGTATTAATAATCACGAATAAGCGATTAGTAATTCTTCTTGCGATGCTTGGCTGTTTCACAAGAAAATAAAAAGCAATAGTACTATGCCTAGAAAATGGTTTTTTGTATCATCTATCCTGATGCTTTTGTTGCAATATGCAACTTCACAAGTGAATTATACTGCCAATGATGTAGTTAAGCCCTACGATGGTGTTTTTAGACCTGGCTCAAACATGGGCTATTTCCCACCATGGACAGACGAGGATTTGGCGAATATCGCTGCGGGTAATCCAGAACTAGGCATTAATGGGGTCGGGGTAAAAGCGATTCGCCCAGGTTTGTTTGGTTCATTTGTAGATGAGTGGGGCTACGAACTCCGCTTGTCAACTTACGAACACTTTGCCAAATTAGGCTTGAAAGATAATACCTTAATTGTCGGCTTTCCAGCAGAAAAACATCGCGACCCAAACTTTTACTGTCCGCAAGCACAATCGGCTATGTTTGCTAACCTTTATGAACCCATTTGGGACAACGGAGAGCATGGAACACCTATCAATGAAAACAACCACTATGCACTTTATATTTACAAACTGGTAAGTTTGTATGGAAAATATATTAAATTTTGGGAAATCTGGAACGAACCGGGCTTTGACTTTACTGGTGCGAAAGGCTGGCTACCACCGGGATTCCCGGGCAACTGGTGGGAAAACAATCCAGACCCTTGCGATTACATTTTGCGTGCACCTATTTTTCATTACATTCGCACATTGAGAATAAGCTATGAAGTTATCAAATCGCTTGACAATGATGCTTATGTTTGCTTGTCTGGAACAGGCTATCCTAGCTTTTTGGATGCTATCTTACGCAACACAGATAACCCAGATGGAGGAAAAGTAAGCCCTCAATATCCCTTAAAAGGCGGTGCTTATTTTGATGTTATGGGTTTTCACTCTTACCCGCATTTTGATGGAGCTACTAGAGCTTGGTCAAATGCCATAGGTGGTTTTGAGTACTATCGCCATTCTGATGCGGCAGCGGCAGGTATTCCAAGAACACAAGCGATTTATCAAGATGTGTTAAGCAAATATGGTTACAATGGTAACACTTACCCTAAGAAACAGTGGATTATCACAGAATGTAATGTGCCGAGAAAATCGTTTAGTGAATTTTTAGGTGGCGAAGAAATGCAGATTAGTTTTATAATGAAAGCCTATTTGCAGAGTGTGCGCAACAATTTCTTGCAACTGCATATTTATGCACTTTCAGAGCAAAAAGGGGAAGGCGAAGCTAATTCTGAGTTCGACTTGATGGGCTTGTACAAAAAAATTAGGGACATAGCACCTTACCAACAAATAATGAATAACTCTGGAGTGGCTTATAAAACTACTTCTGACCAACTTTTTGGAAAAACCTATGATCGAGCGCGTACGGCTGCTATGAACCTACCTGCCAATATTGATGGAGGGGCTTTCCGAGATGCACAAGGCTTTTATACTTATATGCTATGGGCAAAAACAACGCAGGATAAATCGGAACAAGCAAATGCTACGTATTCTTTTCCGCCATCTTTTCGTATTTTTGAATTGATGTTGCATGAATGGGATTACGCTAGAACCAATAAATCCTTGCCTATTGAACCGAATAATATTCAACTTACAGCTCGCCCTATTTTTTTGCAAGAAAGTATTTTTAGCTACAAGGGACCAGATTGTTCGCCTACTAATATTGGATTTGTGGCTGCGCCTATTGCAGGTGCAGCAATTTGGGAATGGACTTTTCAGGGAGGACAACCTGCTACTTCCAATCAGAGGCAGGTTACGATTAGCTATCAGCGTTCAGGCACTTTTACCGTGTCTTTAACTATTAGAGATGCTTCTGGTAATATTATTGCTTCACAATCGGACTACTTGAACGTTAAGAATCCACCCATAGTTGATTTTGAGGCACAAACCAATGGGCAAATACTTTCTTTGACTAATCTCACTAGCAGTAATGCCAAAAACTTTTATTGGGACTTCGGTGATGGAAAAAGCAGCACAGAGAAAATACCTAGTCACACTTATGCGAACTCAGGAAGATACACTATTACGCTGACAGCGACAAACGATTGTGGTAGTGTTCAGAAATCACTAACGGTGGAAATTAAACTGCCTAGCAAGAACAGATTGGGATTTACCGCTAACGACGTGGTGCCACCTTATGATGGTTTGTTTCGTCCGGGCTCTAATTTAGGCTTTTTTCCGCCATGGTCGGATGAGCAATTAGCCACTATTGCAGCAGGCGACCTCACCCAACAAGTTAGTGGTGCTGGTGTAAAAGCCATTCGACCCGCTTTGTCAGGTGCATTTTTGGAAGAATGGGGCTATGATTATCGGTTAAATACCTTTAAGCATTACGAAAATTTAGGCTTAAAAGAAAATACTTTGATTGTAGGTTTTCCTTCGCAGGATAAACGCGACCCTAATCATTATTGCCCAACGGCACAATCTGAATTATTCGCTAATCTTTACGCAGATATTTGGGACGATGGTGAAAATGGAACACCAATTAATGATGACAATTATTTTGCAGCCTATCTTTACGAATTGGTTACTAAATATGGTAAACACATCAAGTTTTGGGAAATATGGAATGAACCAGGTTTTGATTACACTGGTGGGCGGGGCTGGCTCGGTCCAGAACAACCAGGCAACTGGTGGACAAGCGACCCAGATCCTTGCCACTATAAATTGCGTGCGCCTATTCAGCACTTTATTCGTGTGTTGCGCGTTAGCTACGAAGTTATTAAAACCCTTGACCCTGATGCTTATGTTGCCCTTTCTGGTACAGGTTACTTGAGCTTCCTTGATGCCGTGCTGCGCAATACAGACAACCCAATGGGTGGAGCAGTAACAGCCGAATACCCACTTAAAGGAGGAGCTTATTTTGATGTGATTGGTTTTCATTCTTATCCACATTTCGACGGTAGCACTAAGTATTGGGATTTGCAACTGAATAGATTTGCTTACAAACGTCACTCGGACGCTGCTGCCGATGGAATTATGCGGGTGCGCAACCAAATGCAAGGCGTTTTAGGTAAATATGGCTACAACGGACAAACTTATCCAGAAAAGCATTGGATTATTACAGAGTGCAATATTCCGCGCAAGAATTTTAGTGACTTTATCGCTGGAGATGATGTGCAGCGCAATTTTACAATAAAGGCATACATCACAGCAGCTAGAAATAAATTTGTACAGTTGCATATGTACACATTGGCGGAGCAAGAATTTGAAAAGGACGCTAGTTATGAGTTCCATTTGATGGGGCTTTACAAGCGAGTACGTCAAACTGCTCCATTCACAGAAAGTAAAAATCAATCGGGTATTGCCTACAAAACCACCTCTGATTTGTTGTTTGGAACACAGTACGATGCCGAGCGAACGGCTTATTTAAGACTGCCAAATGGGGTGCGTGGCGCAGCATTCAAAGATGTGAAAGGCAAATACATCTATGCACTTTGGGCGGAAACTGTAATTGACAATTCTGAGCAAGCTAATGCAATTTATAGTTTTCCAAGTGATTATCGTTTGACAGAATTAATAAAGTATGATTGGGATTATTCTGAAACAAAGTTGGAGCAGAAAATAAATCCTAACAATATTATATTGACTGGCGCACCTATCTTTTTGGCAGAATCTTCCAGTATTGTAAATGCGCCCGTAGCAGGTATCAAAGTAGCGAACCAAATTGGTTGCACACCTTATGAAGTTCAATACGAGAGTATTTCCACTGATGCCGAGCAGTACGAATGGCATTTTCCAGGCGGTACGCCAAGTACCTCTAATGAACCCAATCCAAAAGTAACCTATCCGACAGTAGGTAAGTATCCAGTTACCTTGAAAGTAAGCAATGAAATTGACGCACATGAATACACGATAGAGCAGTTCATTGATGTTCGAGAACCACCCAAAGCCGAGTTTCATGTGGAAGTAGAAGGTACAAAAGCCACTTTTGTCATTGATTCTGAAATTACAGATTTCATCAACTTCTTCTGGGATTTTGGTACAGGCTCTACGTTCCCATCAAATAATCCAACTTATGATTTCCGTTCCAACGGAACTTATGAAGTTGCGATGGTACCTTTTTCTTATTGCTTTGGCGATACGATTAGGCAAACGATTAATATTTTTGCATCTCCAGTAGCTATAATAGGGACGCATGAAGACACTAATTGCAGCAGAAAAATAGTAAGTTTTTTCAATCGTTCAGGCAATACCGATGGGGACACAGAATGGTTTTTTCAAGGCGGTACACCAAGTTATAGCAAAAATAAAGATGAGCTAGTTATTTATGATAAGTCTGGTACTTACGATGTCATGCTGGTAGTAAAAAATGAGTATGGTTATGACACTACCTATCAAACTATTCATGTTCAGGTTTCGCCATTAATGCGCATTAATAGAACACTGTGTGTCGGAGAAAGTATAGAAGTGAATGGTCGTATTTACGATAACACTAGAGTTTATGGTGAAGAACGCATTGCTCGTGGTGCTGGGCTTTGCGATAGTATAGTGATTGTGGATTTGAAATTTCTTAATGACGAAATCATTACCAATCTTACGCCTACTTTATGTGCAGGAGAAACCCTTACGATAAATGGCAGAGTTTACAATGAACAGCGTACTAGCGGTATAGAACGATTCACGCGACCAAATGGCTGTGATAGTTTAGTCGTGATAAAACTAAACTATGTTTCTACTACGCCAACTAGAATTGCAAAAACCTTATGTGCGGGGCAAAATTATATCTTTGGTGATAAAGTATTGAATCAAAGTGGTTTATATAGAGATACTTTGTTTAGTTATTTAGGTTGTGATAGTATTGTATTTCTTACACTGACTGTTGCTGACCCTATAAAAATTGATTTGATGGAAATGCAAGATGATGATGGTACCGGCTCAGGCAAAGCAGTAATTCAAGTAACAGGAGGTGTACCTCCTTACACCATCCTCTGGAACAATGGTATTAGAGGAAATATGTTAGAGAATGTACGCTTTGGTAATTACAACGTTTCTGTTGAGGATAGGTTAAAGTGTGTAACCAATTTGGATATTACAGTTAATTCAAGCAATGCAGTACCTAGTTATTTCGCTTATCCTAATCCAGTGGAAGGTGGAAGACACATCAACATTGAGTTTAGATCGCCTATTCGACAAATGGTTCGAGTGATTATTAATGATATGCAAGGTCGGAATTGGGCGTTTCAACAATTTCAGGCAGAAGCAGGCACAACCATAAGCAGTATTTTATCTCCTTTGGTATCAGGTGTTTACGCAGTACAAATATTCTATGTTACCACTGGCGAGCGATATACTTACATGCAACTTGTGAAATCCTCCTTTTTCATCGATAATGGTAACTGATAAGGATTAAACCAGACTTTTAAAGCGGTTATTGCTTCAAAAGTCTGGTAACTTATTATTTGACAAATCTATGGCTTTTGTTTGGTGAACCTTAGCGATTGACCACTGTTAGGTCGCAGTTAATGTTAAAAAATTAACATTTTCATAACAGTTTTAATCACTTTCACTAAACATTCTATTCATTATGAAAAATTTGTTTTCCATTGTATTAGGTTTAGCGTTTCTGCTAAATACAATAACATCTTGCACAGAGCCAACAACAACAACTATTGTAGAAAAGGCTGCTGCAACACCAGAATTATCTACTTTAGTAGCGGCTATCAATGCAGCAGGTTTGGGCGAAACTTTAAGCGGTGAAGGTCCATTCACCGTATTTGCACCAACTAACGCAGCTTTTGAAGCATTGCCAGAAGGACTTCTAGAAACACTATTGAAACCAGAAAGCAAGGATTTGTTAACTTCTATTTTGACTTACCACGTTGTTTCTGGTAGCGTAAAAGCAGGAGATTTAACTAATGGACAAACTACTGCTACGGGACAGGGTGAGAACGTAACGTTTGACCTTTCTTCAGGAGCTAAAGTAAATGACGCTAACATTACAACAACTGACATTGAAGTATCTAATGGCGTGATTCACTTGATTGATAAAGTGATTTTGCCTCCATCTGTGGTAGCAGCTATGCAAAAGAAAAACATTGTGGAATTAGCAGTGGGTACGGATATATTATCTACGCTAGTAGCAGCAGTACAAGCAGCAGGTTTAGTAGAAACTTTAAGTGGTGAAGGTCCATTTACCGTATTTGCACCGACTAATGATGCTTTTGCAGCATTACCTGCTGGCACAGTAGAAAACTTATTGAAGCCAGAGAATAAAAATCAGTTAATAAGCATCTTGACCTACCACGTTGTGGCTGGAAAAATCATGTCCACTGACTTACAAAATGGTCAAAAAGCAGCTACAGTACAAGGCGGCGAAATTATGGTGGATTTGACGAATGGTGCAAAAATTAATGATGCAACAGTAATTATGGCAGATATTGACGCATCCAACGGCGTAGTACACGTAATTGACAAAGTAATTTTACCACCAGCACCTAAGAA
>CALDYY010000074.1 GCA_937944245.1 uncultured Saprospiraceae bacterium
AGCACACTTGCTATTTCACTGATGCTTAAACCAGTAGAAATAGCAAATGTTGCGCCGCTAAAGCGCAGTGGCTTCCCTGTGGAACGCCAGTAGAAACGATCTACTTTTAGTCCTTTTTGATTGAGGTCATAAAAACTCCACAGTGCGTTAAAGTTGAAAGTGCTTAATCCTTTGAAAAATCGAGTTGTCCCCCCTACACTGGGGTCGCTCCAACGCAGAGAATCGGCAGCTAAGTTGTAATTACCACCGACATAGATGTTATCAAACAACTTTAACTTTTTTTCTACGGAATCTTTTTTGGAATAATATTTGGCTTCATAAATATTACTCAAAGAATAGCTCATCGCAAATTGCTGACCAGATTGTGGTGCGCGGTACAAACTGGTACTAAAAATGGAAGTTTCTCTATCTATGAATGTACCATCCAAATTATCCACGCTATAATTGTAGAGGTAACCTAAGTTTGGATTTTTGTAATCGGGAGCGAAATTGATGGCAACGGCAGGTTTAACCGTGTGCCGAACTCCACGCAACCAGCCATTTTTGAAGCGAAGCGTTCTATAAAGCGTTGTATTCAAACTAATAGACGCCGAATACTCATGAATTTGGCGAAACCCCCAGATGGTGTCTTCTTTCAATTTGCCTTGATTAATCAAGCGATTGTTAACAACAAAATCAAAAGTATCGGCTGGATTAAAGATCGTATCGGCGATATTGACAATATCATTTTCAAAACTAAAACTCGAATACTTAAAATTCATAGAGTTGGTATAGTTCACACTTGGCGTAACGCTGAGATTCTTCAAGAAACGAAATGAGGTATTGACGGTTGTTTGATGACGTATGCCTGCATTCAAGCCTTTTGAGAAATTATTCCGATTAAAGAATTGCGATAAAGTATCTGCCCCTGTTATACCAGCCCTTGCTTCCCCTTGATAGCGAAAGGCAATTTCTTCATACCATTGATCTTTTCGGCGCGTTCCGTCAGGTTTCAATGGATTCTTGTGTTTAAAAGGGTAAATGGTTTGCGTTTGAAAGTTTAAATTGGGGAAATTGATGGTCATTGTTCCTGAACGCCGACTTTGCGAGTGGGTTAAAGCAGCAGATAGCGTGAATGGTCTGCCCGGAAAACTTTGATTGTAGGACATATTAGAAGAAAATTGCCCTTGCAATACACTTTGAGCATCATTAAAGTTAGCCGCTTGGTAATCATTGAATTGTATATTAATGCTCCCGCCAATTCGCCTTGTTGGGTGCGCTCCTGCTGCCTGGGAAAGATTGCCTTGAAAAGATAGCGAAGGGTCAAAAGAAACAGTTCCGTCAGGCGCTTCATTGCGTTGACGATAATAGCCAATATTCAAACGCCCATTATAATTATAGCGTTTGTTAAAATTTACTTGTAAACTCGTTCCCCAAGTGCCTTTAAGATAAAGGTCTGTGCTGGCAGTTACATCAAGGTAGTCATTAATGGGAACATAATAGCCGATGTTGCGCAATCCAAAGCCCCAGCGTTCAGAATATTCATAACCTCTTGGGAAAATAAGCCCTTGCGTTTTCTTTTCTGTGGTTGGAAAAAAGGCAAATGGCAAAAAAAGTGGCGTAGGAATACCTGCAATCTCCAGATTGGATGGTCCGACAATAACTAATTTTCCGGGAATAACTTTTTGCTTTTTACTGCGAATGCCAAAATGAGGGTGTTCATGGTCGCAGGTGGTAAAAAGTGCATTTTGGCTGTAAATAATATCTTGCCTGTAAGTGCTATCGGGTGAAAAAGCAACATTTGTTCTTACAAATTTTGATTTTTCACCTAAGATATATAAATTTTGCTGTTGTGTAACAACATCATAAATAATTCCTTTTTGCGTTTTGAAGTTGTATAACATTCGCTTGGCAGTGAAATCTTGGTCGCCATCTTTGAAATTGGGCTTCTCGCTTAATTTGCCTATGCTGTCCAAGATACCTTCTGCGGTCACAATGTTTGTCCCCCAGTCAAGCTCTATGAAACCTGCCCGAAGTATAATCGTTTCGTATTTAACTTCAGCAGCACCGTAGAGATAAATTTTTTGGTTGACAATGTCATAAATCATGCTATCTCTGGCTTTGTAATCCACAGAGGCATCTAATGAATCTTTGGAAAGGCGGATGTCAGGAAAAGCAATAATTAAGCTATCTTTAAAGGTATTATCTGCAATAGCCAGTGAGGTGGTATCGGAAAGGCTAAGGCTATCAATAGTGATTTGAGCTAGCGAAAAATTCGCTAATAAGCACCCAACAATTACACTAGCTAGTATCTTAGACATGCAGTTAAATTGATAATAAAGTATAGCATTCAAGTCGAGCATTACAATAAGCGAAAAATTGAGCGTTTAAATTAGTAATTTTGTATGAGTATTCAACGAAAACAAAATACCCAAACTAAAGCAACAGAAAGAATGATAACATTTTTGCACGCTTGGCTAACGTTTTTTATATTCCATTTGCCACATCTAGTGATGGCATTTAACCTTTCGTTTGCATCTATCACTCACCATTCTTTTACGGACAGCAAAAGTAGCATCTTCCACTCAAATAATTGCGAAAACCTGAATCATGCTTTTATTACGACTGACGATACCACATCAAAACATCTTGCATATCGCATTCGCACGGTGGTAATTGATGCTGGTCATGGTGGCAAAGACCCTGGCTGCATAGGTGCACAAACTCAAGAAAAACACATTGTACTAGCTATTTCAAAACGCCTGAAAGCACTGTTTCAGGAAAAGTATCCTCATATCAAGGTTATTTTAACGAGAGAAGATGATGTATTTATTCCACTCCATGAACGTGCTGCTATTGCCAATCGCAATAATGCTGACCTTTTTATTTCTGTTCATTGCAACGCCATTTCAAAATACTTCGCTACACAAGGCTCTGAAACTTATGTACTTGGACTGCATCGCGCTGAAGAAAACCTAGAAGTAGCTAAACGCGAAAACGCATCCATTCTTCTTGAAGAAAACTATGAAAAAACCTATGATGGCTTTGATCCTAACTCGGATGAGGGACACATACTGCTTTCTATGTATCAAAATGCGTTCTTGGAACAAAGTATTTTATTTGCCTCCCAAGTGGAACGACGCTTTGAAGAGGTAGGTAGAAAGAGTAGGGGCGTAAAACAAGCTGGTTTTCTTGTGTTGCGCGAAACCACTATGCCAAGTGTACTGGTAGAAGCAGGCTTTTTAACCAACAGAACGGAGGAGGCTTTCCTTGCCTCACTTGAGGGGCAAGAAATGATGACATTGGCTATTTTCACTGCTTTCAAAGATTATAAAGATTACATAGAAGAGGGCATCCTACCTAAAATAATACCAAAACCTGATGCTGAAAAAATAGAAATAACAACGACTAAATCAAACACTAATTTATCCGTGCCTACTTACAACATTCCGGAAACAAAAGTGGAAACATCAACAAAAACAATTTATTATGACCCTTCAAAACCAGTCAATGCAAATGATTTGGATGCCAGTGCTTCGGAGGTGTGGGCTGCAAAAATAGAACCATTAGAAGTCGCTGTTCCCCTTAGCAATAAGCAAAAGCCTATGGCAGAAACAACACAACCGGCAATTTACAATACAAAACAAGAGACCTCCAACCTCGACTCATACGTTCAGTTCAGAGTACAACTTGCTGCTGCGAAACAACCATTGAATATGAAAGAGGAAAAATGGAGAAACTTACCCTATATCGTTGATGCAGTTTGGGAAGATGGAATGCACAAATACCAAATCAGAAATATTACCAGTTTTGATGAGGCTGACCATATCAAAACAGACTTACTAAAGAAAGGATTTGCAGGTATATTTATAATAGCTTATCAAGGTAGCGAACGCATTTCAATACAAGAAGCCAATAAAATTCTAAAGATGAATGCAAAGTGAGGTTGATTGCTTAGAGCATGTTTAAATTTTTAATTACTGAAAACCAATATTTTATGAACCTGACTTCAGTAAGGCTTAGTCATTTAGCCCGCTAAATTCCCTCGCCTTCCTATTGTCAGAACCACAAACTATTGATTTTCACTTAAAGAAAAT
>CALDYY010000075.1 GCA_937944245.1 uncultured Saprospiraceae bacterium
ATAATGTAGCTCCGCCTTTCGATGTTTATGATGCTGCCACTTGGCTTGCCATTACTCCACTTTCGGAAGATTCAATTGCGCTAGGCAGCCAACCTATGGCATTTCCTGATTTTACGAGAGGAAGATGGATGGAGCAGAAAGCAGTCTTCGGAATGTAAACTATCCTTTTGAGCGTAGAAACGAATTTTGATTATTTTATTGGTGTATTATCGAATTATGATAGTACACCAACGCTTACAGTTCTTTTCTGTAAATTTATTAGATTCTCTAAAGCACTCAACCCGCTACATTCGGCTTAACACCTGCATTTCTAACGTTGACCAATTTCCGCAATAAATCAAACCAAAAAGGTGCGCCTAGCGTAATAGATATTGCAGTAACCAACCAACCTACTAACTTCAACAGCCATTCACTAATGCCATAAGTAGGAACGGCTTTAAAGTCCCAACCAATACCCAATGGGGATTGTATAGCAGCAATATCTCTATTCAAAAGAGTTAGTATTTCTGTATTAATTTGTGCTTCTAAACTTGGATTGTTGCCAGCATACGCTTGTGCTTCGTTTGCAATTTTGAGTGCTAATTCAGGGTTTTTAGAAAGACTTTGATAAATCTGAATGGTATCAACATTAAAACCAATAGCGATAAGTAAGCCTAAAATGAAAAGAATTAACTGTGTTTGTCGTTTGTACCAACCCGAAGTTCTATCCATTACATCGTCATACCAATATTCTACTTTTCTTTTGAAGGATACTACTTTTTCTTCTACCCCATCCGCATAGGAAATAATCTGATTTTTAATTTCTTCATTTTGTAGAAATTCCACGCTTTTCCTTACCTTATCCACTTTTCTTTTTAAAAAATCCTCTCTTTCTGCATCTTCTGCCAACTGAAGCAAAACGTTCCTTAAGTGATCGCCAATAGGTGCTTTTTCCAATCTTTCTTTGTATCCTTCAATATTATCACTTGTTTCCCTAAATATCAAACCAGAAATAATGACCCAAAAAGAATTGGAACTGATGTAAGAAGGCGGGCGATAAACATTGCTTGACCAACTTCTCTTTGCACAAAGTTGCTTGTATAACTCACTATTTTTAAACTGTTTAAATATGTAATCATCGCCATCATGTGCTAAAATATGCTTTATTCCTCTAATGAGGTTATGCCCACGCAGGGCAAAAATTCCAGAAATTAGTTCCATGATAGTTGTTGCTAACAAGCTAAAAAGCAACATCACAAAGACTAGACCAATAATAATTTCAAGGATGTACATAATAAATTTGTAGTTGTTTTCCTTAGTAAAGATAGTAATTGGATGTAATTTTGTGTTCAAAATAAAAATAATATAATGTCGAAAACTACTTTGTTGATTGGGATGTGTTGTTTGTTCTTTTCTATGCTATCCGCACAAAAAGCATTACCAAGCATAGCAGTAAAAACATTGGATGGCAAAACGGTAGATTTAAAAGATTTTGTAAAGCAAGATCAAATTACGGTGATTAGTGTCTGGGCAACTTGGTGCAAACCTTGCCACAGCGAGCTAGACGCTATTGCAGAGTTATACTCCGATTGGCAAAAGCAATACAAAGTAAATCTAATTGCTGTATCTATTGATACGCAGCGCGATTTATCAAAGGTAAATCCTTTAGTTAAAACATTTGGCTGGAAATATACTATCCTTTCAGATGTAAACCAGAAGATGCTGCAAACATTGAATTTTCAAACCATTCCTCAGACTTTTTTAATAGACCAAAAGGGAAATATCGTTTATGCACACTCTGGTTATGTGGCTGGTGTGGAATATGAATTAGAAGATGAAATCAAGAAATTGGTGAAATAAGCATCGTGTTAGGCATTAAAGATTTTAGCATAATTTTTCCTTTGTGAAAAATTTTATCAAGTTAGACCACTTTAATGCTTAATTTTAAAGGTAATATTCATTCTATGATGAGATTGAATGCTCCTTTAACAAGAAATTCAGCGTTTTCTTCAAAATCTTGATAATTCAAAATTTCTATTTTGTTTTCATTGGACAAACCTGCTTTGACTTCTTTTTTCGTAAAAGCGTAACCATTATTCGTTTTATTTTGCAGCACTAAAACATAATATCTACCATCTATGTCCACCAACGCATCTTGAGGCAGTGACATTCTGGACAAGGAAGAAGTATAAATATCCGCCTCCACGTACATACCTGGATTAAAAATACTAGTTAGCTTTTCATCTAATAGGTGTCCATGTACGCCAACTGTTCTTTTTCCCACATCTACTATTTTATTTATTAAAAAAACGGTAGCTTGATAAAAGTTTCTTTCATTGTTTTGTATTCTAAATCGTATCGGCTGTCCTACTTTTACTTTTGAAAGGTCTTTCTCAAAAACATTTAACTCTAAATGTAAATGCGCTGTGTTCATGATGGAAACCGCAAACTGTGAAGGATTTAAAAAAGTCCCTTTTGAAACGGCCACTTCTGTTACGTATCCACTGATGGGAGAGAGCACCTCAATAGTGGTACGAATATTTTGTAATGTCAACGTGTTTGGATTAATATTCATTAAGGATAATTTTTTACCTAGTGCCTCCACTTTGACGCTTGTAACAGTATAGTCAGATTCCGCTTTTAGATAGTTCTTTTGTGAAGTTACGTTATCCTGTGCTAAATTTTTTTGTCTTTCATAATCTGATTTTAAGTATTCAAGTTGCCCTTTTGCTTCTAAGAAATCTTGTTGCATTTGCACATAATCAGGGTTTTCAAGAACGAAAAGCACTTGACCTTTTTTTACACTTTGACCTGGCAATAACTGTATGTCTTTAACGATGCCTCCAAAATGAGAACTTGCCACAGCATGATTCTCGGGTGGCACATCAAGCATTCCATTTGCTTTTACGACCTCATAAAATTCGCCCATTTCTATTTTTCCTAACGCCATATTAGAAGACTGAAATTGGTTTATCGTGAGGTTATAAGTATCCTCTGTTGTACTTTCTGTTGCAGTGTCATCAGAAAGTTTGGTCTCCGTATTAGATGAACAAGATGCAAATATCAATAGATAAGCAAAGACCCAATAATAATTGAAAATTTGATTTTTCATTAGATTTATGTGCTTATTTTTCATTGCTAGTTGATTAAATAGTTGGCTTCTAATGCAGTCATATTGTATTGAAAAAGTGCATGGAGATAATTTGTCTCAATGGATTGAGCATTTTCCAATAGTTGAATGTATTGCAAAAAGTTTATTTCACCATTTCGAAAAGCTCTTTCTGCATGAAATAGCGTTTCCTCAGCAAGTTTCTTTCCTGTTGATTCGTAGTAATTGAGTCCTTCTTCATATTTCCGCAAATCAGATTGTAGTGCCAGATATGTTGAAATTAATTGTGTTTTGTAGTTCTCATTTTCAGAAGCTAAAATATAAGCTCCTGTTTTTGAAGCGTTTATTTTAGCATTTTGCGCACCCAACCACAACGGAATGGCGACACCGGCTTGAAATCCCGAGTATGCCCTTTTTCCATCGCCATTGTTTGTACCTCGAAATATGGAGATGCTTAAATCAGGCAATAATTTTTTCTTTTCTAAGATAATCTCTTTTTCAGAAAGAGCTCTTGCATCTACAAAGTATCTAAGTACAGGATGAGCAACTGTATCAAGAGGAGCTAGTGCGATGCGTTCAAATGGTTCATCATCTATGATATAATTGGCATCTGATTGAAGCCATTGATTAAGCAGAATATAAGCTCTTTCTATGCTTTCTGCAATTTGATTGAGCTGAAGTGAAATTTCTTTCTTCTTAGTCTCTGCCGTTAATTTTTCCAAATAATTCGACTCCCCTTGCTCAAACCTCCTATTGGCAGAAAACTCGAAAGCGGTGTACAAACTATCTAAATATTGATAGTTGCCGAACATCTCTTGCCAGTAAGCAATTTCAAAATATATTTTTAGCACTTCTTTAGTTACTACATATCTGTCAATAGCAAACTGATCATTGGCTAATTGAACCTTGCTTTCTAATACGCTACGTTGCACACCATATACCGTAGGAAATTGTATAGATTGGCTAATTCCCCAAACGTTAAGTGGTAAATTATTTGGAGCGATATTATTATTGTCTCTGTTATAATAAAATTCGGTTTTGTTGATGTCAATAGCACTACCTACGAGTTGCTTGCTTTGCTCAACTCTTTGTGATGATGCTTTCAAACCGCTGTTGTTCTTCAGTGCAATTTCCACTGCTTGTATAGCACTAATTTTTTGATATTGACTATAACTTAACATAGGAATAAACAGTAAAAGCAACAGTGAAAGTGTGTTTACAGGTACTCTTACTTTCGGTAAATTTCCTTTTCTATCGAACATAGCATAAAGCACTGGCAGTAGTATAAGTGTAAGTAATGTCGCAGAAATTAATCCTCCAACGACCACAGTAGCTAATGGTCTTTGTACTTCTGCACCTGCCGAAGTGGAAATTGCCATAGGCAAAAAGCCCAATGCCGCTGCCGATGCAGTAAGCAGCACGGGTCTTAATCTATTTTTAGTGCCCATAAGTATCCTTCTATTGATGTTGTTAATGCCATGCGCTTTCAGTTCTTTGAACTCCTCTATTAGTACAATTCCGTTCAAAACTGCTATTCCGAAAAGTGCTATGAATCCTACGCCTGCCGAAATACTAAAAGGTAAGTCTCTGAGATAAAGCAATATCACGCCACCAATCGCCGACATAGGAATGGCACTATAAATAATTAACGCTTCTTTGATGGAATTAAAGGCAAAGTAAAGTAGTACAAATATCAGTAAAAGAGCTATCGGTACAGCAATCAGTAATCGTGCTCTAGCTGTTCTCAAATTCTCAAATTGACCGCCATATTCAATAGTGTAGCCAATAGGCAATTTTATTTTTTTATTTATGATTGCCTGTATATCCTTCACTACGGATTCCAAGTCTCTGCCCCGAACATTTACACCAACTACTATTCTTCTTTTTGTGTTGTCTCTTGAGATTTTTGCAGGTCCTTTCGTGTAGCTAATGCTCGCAAATTCAGTGAGGGGTAATTGATTGCCGTTAGAAAGTTGTACCGTAGCGGTTGCTATATCCTCAATACCTTGATGGTGTCCTTTATCAAAGCGAACGACTAAATCAAATTGCTTTTCGCCTTCAAATACCATTCCGGCTGACATTCCAGCAAACCCCATAGAGATAACATCGTTTAAATCCTTTACATTGAATCCATATTTTGCAATCTTATGCCTATCATATTTGACAGACATTTGGGGAAGCCCCACCACCTTTTCAACAGTTATATCCGAAGCACCTTCAATATTCTGAATAGCTTTTTGCACTTCAGTTGCCTTCTTATACAAAAGGTCTAAATCCTCTCCAAAGATTTTTATGGCAAGGTCAGCGCGAACTCCAGTGATTAATTCATTGAATCTCATTTCAATAGGTTGGGTAAATTCAAATTCAACTCCTGGTATTTCAGCAATAAGTGCCTCTTTAAATTTATCAGCTATTTCGTCTTTATCTTGTGCGGAAACCCATCCCTCTTTTGGTTTCAATTTGATAATAATATCGCTTTCTTCCATAGACATGGGGTCGGTGGGGACTTCCGCGGCTCCAATTCTGCTTACTACTTGCTCTACTTCGGGGAATCGCTTTAAAATCGTTTCAATTTTTGTTGTAGCCTCTATTGTTTTACTCAAAGAAGTACCTATTTTCAGTACAGGTTGAATGACAAAATCACCTTCATCTAGTGTAGGTATAAATTCGCCACCCATTTGATTAAAAAGAAAGATTACGAAAAAAAGGAGTATCATCGCCAGCCCTAAGACAATTTTTTTTCTTCTTAATGCCCACAACATCATAGGTCTATATCTATTTTCCAAGAATGTTATCAAGCGAGAAGAAATCGTTTTTTTACTAGCATCTAATGGCTTGATAAATAAAGATGCCATCACTGGAACGTAAGTAAAACACAAAATCATCGCACCAATGAGCGCAAAGCAAAACACTAAAGCCATCGGTCTGAACATTTTGCCTTCCACACCAACTAGAGAAAGAATTGGAATAAATACAATGATGATAATAAGTTGCCCAAACACGGCGGAGTTCATCATCTTACTTGTACCATTATAGGTTATTTCATCTATGAGATTTTGTCTTTCTGCCTTTGGCAAAGCCAATAATTGACTGCGTTCGGCGGTAATTTTAAAAGCAATAAACTCTACAATAATGACTGCTCCGTCTATAATAATTCCAAAGTCAATAGCTCCTAAGCTCATTAGGTTGGCATCCACTCCAAAAATGTACATAAGCGACAGCGCAAAGAGCAAACACATAGGTATAACAGAGGCTACCACTAATCCAGAACGGACATTTCCTAGCAGCAGCACAACTACAAAAATGACGATTAAACAACCTAAAATGAGATTTTCCGCAATGGTGAACGTCGTTTTATTAATGAGTTCACTACGCTCCAAAAATGGATTGATACGAATGCCTGGAGGAAGTGAGGGGGAAATTTGTGCTACTCTTGCTTTTACAGCATCTATCACTGCTTTAGAGTTGGCTCCTTTTAGCATCATCACCTGACCCAATACTTTTTCGCCTTCGCCATTGCCTGTAATTGCACCAAAGCGAGTGGCATGCCCAAAGCCAACAGTAGCAACATCTTTAATAAAAATGGGTATTCCATTTCTGTTTTCTATAACGATATTTTCAATATCTTCTAGAGAACTAACTAATCCCTCGCCCCGAATAAAATAAGTTTGATTTGTTTTTTCAATGTAGCCGCCACCGGCTACGCTATTGTTTTTTTCAAGTGCAAAAAACACTTGAGAAAGAGATATATTCAGACTTCTAAGTTTTTCAGGATTGATTGCTACTTCATACTGCTTGAGGTAACCACCCCAAGTATTCACTTCTACCACGCCCGGAATACCAGAAAGTTGACGTTTTACAATCCAGTCTTGTATCGTTCTTACATCTGATAAGGAATACTCCTTTCGATGAGTAGAATCCACTTCTATAACATATTGATAAATTTCGCCTAGTCCAGTAGTGATAGGTCCCATGAATGGTTTACCAAATCCCGCAGGAATTTTTTCCTCGGCTGCTTTTATTTTTTCAGCAATAAGTTGTCTTGGAAGGTAAGTGCCTATTTTATCATCAAAAACTACGGTTACCACAGAAAGTCCAAACTTAGAAATAGAACGAATTTCCTTCACATTAGGCAAATTTGCCATTTCTAGCTCTACCGGGTAAGTCAGGAATTTCTCCACATCTTCAGTCGCTAAATTTCTGGATGTGGTAATGATTTGAACTTGGTTGTTGGTTATATCGGGTACTGCACCGATGGGAATTTCGGTAAGAGAATATACACCAAACCCAATAATTCCAAGTGAAAACAGAAGTACAATTAACTTATGGCGAGTGCTGTATTGTATAATCCTATCTAACATTAATAGTGGCATTTTATAATGACACACCAAAGGTAAAGGGGATATGCTAATACTTTTATCAACCTTTTCTTAAGATTGGCTTAAAATTTTAGCTAAGACTTACACCAAACAAATACCCCACTAAAGCCGTTAAGCCCATTGCCATAGTACCCCAAAAAGTAATACGAAAAACAGCTTTCCCTATTTTTGAACCTCCTATTTTAGCAGATAGAACCCCAAGAATTATTAAAAAAAAAATGGCAAATATGTATAGGTAGTATTCCATGTATTGGATAGGCATAAGTAAGGTAACAAGTAAAGGGAGTAATCCACCGGTACTAAAGGATACCCCTGATGCCCAAGCAGCTTGAAATGGTTTGGCTTGATTAACTTCGTTAATACCCAATTCATCTCTTATGTGTGCCTCTAAGGCGTTATGGGCTGTAAGTTCTTTGGCAACAAGCATAGCTGTTTCCTTTTTCAATCCACGCTTTTCATAGATTTCAGCAAGTTTATGCAACTCTAATTCTGGCATTTCTCCCAACTCTATTTTTTCTCGCTCAATATCAGCCGTCTCAACATCAGTTTGAGAACTAACAGATACATATTCACCTGCCGCCATAGACAATGCTCCAGCAACTAAACCAGCGAGTGTGGCTAATACAATAGCCTCTCTTGAATCACTAGCAACAGCTACACCAATAGCTAAACTAGCAGTAGAGAGAATACCGTCATTAGCACCCAAAACCGCAGCTCTCAACCAATTACTTCTATATATATAATGATTCTCTAAGTAATTGTCTAGTGTATTTTCCATTTTTTGTTTGCTAATTTATGACTTTTATGAATCTAAAATATAACAGTAACATGAGTTCCTTGACCGTAAGTGCTGATAATTCTTAGCTCCGCTTGGATAGCATCTACACATTTTTTTGTAATAGAGAGTCCTAGACCATTACCATGAATATGTTTATGATTCAAGGCATCAGAGCGATAAAAACTATTATAAATATGAGTTAAGTCTTCTTGCTTGATTCCTATTCCTTCGTCTTTGATGGTACAAGCAATTCGGTTGCCAATCAATTTTGTACTTATATTTATAACTCCGTCATTATCAGAATATTTAATGGAATTACTCAAGATATTATCAAATATAATACCGCTATAAAAACAAGGTACCAGTGCTTTGTCTGCTTGATTAAATTCGAGATTTATCTTTAAATTCTTCTCTGTAATTTGATTTTTAAAATGTGATATTGATTCTTCAATAATTGTAGGAAGTGAACCTAAAGTATTATTTCTTTTGTTAGGCGAAGTTTCTAGGCGTGCCAGAAGTAGGAGTTGCTCCAAAAGGGCGGTCATTCTATCAATTTCTTTTAGGCTATACCGAATCTTTTCTTCATATTCTTGTTGGGTTCTAGGTTTTCTAATCAGCACTTCTAAAGTACCTCTGAGTGTAGCAAGAGGTGTTCTAAGTTCATGTGAAGCATCAGAAGTAAATTGTTTTTCTCTTTCGATGGCTTTTTCAATACGTTCTATTAAGGCATTAAAATTTGAAGAAAGCGCATAAATTTCATCCTGATTTTGTGGTAATCTGACACGTTCTTTTAAATTATTCCTAGTGATTCTAGTAATCGTATTTGTCATTTCTTGAATAGGGATTATGCTTCTTCCTGCTAGGAAACGCGAGACGAAATATAATCCAATCAATACTATGAAATAAGATACAATAAGTACACTTTTTAATTTTAAAATCACCGAAGAAGCAGATTCGGAAGACATAGCCGCTAGAATATATCCCATTATTTTTCCATTTTCATAAATGGGTAATTGTATTTGCCTTATTGTTCTATTATTGATAGTAGTATTAAAATATCCTTCAAATCCAGATGTTTTAAATGGTAAATGGTTCTCCTTTAAGTTTGGGGATTTATCCATTAAGTTACCTTGATTATCAATTAGCTGAATAAAAACAGGGTTTACTTGTACTTCACGGTGTTCGCGTTCCTCCCACACTGCTTTATTGACAAAATGAATGCTGTCGCCAATAATTTCTATTTCCGTCATGTGTTTTTTAGCTTCGTGGTATAAATCGCTATCTAAACTTCTCCACACTGCGCCTTTCATTATAAAAAAGATGATGCCAAACACAGTAGCCATGATGATGGCTGTTGCCATCATGTAATGAAAGGCAATTCTACTTTTAAAACTTAAGCTCATATTTCTTTAGCGATATAGCCCACTCCACGAACCGTTTGAATGTAATTTTCTTCCTCTGATAAGGAAAGTTTTTTCCTCAATGCGTTGATATAGACATCTATTACACTTGTATTGTAGTCGAAGTGGATGTCCCATACACTTTCTATAATCCTAGTTCTTCTACATACCTTGCCTTTGTTGCGCATAAGGTACTCCAATAATGCAAATTCTTTTTGGGTCAAACTAATTTCCTGCTCTTCTCTAAAAACTTGATGCGTTTCTGTGTTTAGTGTGATATTTCCCAATGTGAACACTGCGTGAACACCTGATTTTGGTCTTAGTTGTACTTTAATTCGCTCTAGTAGTTCTTCAAAATGAAAGGGCTTTTTGATGTAGTCGTTTGCGCCTGATTGTAAACCAAAAATGGTTTCGTCAAGCGTATCCTTAGCCGTTAGAAAAATGATTGGCGTTTCGTAAGATTCTTTTCTAAATTGTCTGCAAATCTCAACACCACTCAATCCTGGAAGCATCCAATCTAATAATAGCAAATCATATTCTCCAGATAAAGCAAGTTGTAATCCTTTTTTTCCTTCCTCCGCTACATCCACTGCAAAGCATTCTTCCTCTAATCCTTGTTTGAGAAAGGCAGCAATACCCTGTTCGTCTTCTACTATTAATATTTTCATTCCTCAAATGTCCATAATTCCCATTTAATCTTTCATTAAAGCATTCTTAAGATTTACTTAATTTTTTGACTTATTGTCAATAGGACTTTTAGATGTACTTTATTGAATGCAAAACATATCTATTTGATATTTAATTGAACGACTTGATTTGGATACTTTTGCATCAGATGCTCCATATTTTTCGTAATTCCTAAAAAAAAACCACCACCACCAGCGCCACATAACTTTAAGCGATGCTCCTCACCACTCAACATAGTTTCCCAAACAGGTCGGATGCTATTTGGAATCATCGGCTGAAAATATTGTAATTGAAAAATACTAATCTGTTCTAACGCAATAAAAAGTTGCTCAAAATCATTTTGCAGCAAAGTTGTTACAGCAGTATCTACTGCGGGCAATAAAGACTGTTGCACTTTTTCTAAATACTTCTTTTGTTCACATTGTGCCATGAACCAATTAACCAACTCTCCTGTCTGCCGATTTTTCTGAGCATCAAATAAAAAGAGTTCACCTAAATTGGACTTCGTCGAAGGCACTTCTGCGGTTTGAATAAATTGGTTTTTAATGAGTACCGCTTTGTTGAGATAACAAATTAAAGGGTCAAATCCAGAACTTGTGCCATGAAAGTGGCTTTCTAATTGAGCAAATATCAATTTCAATTTCGCTAAATCACTTATTTTTTCTTTGGCAAAAACATCATAAATACCAGCAATTAAAGCACCAGAACTTCCTAAGCCATAACCCAATGGAATATTGGATTCAAACGATAGTCCTTGTTTAAGCATTTGCTGAAATGCTACTAAATCCAACTTTGCCAAGAGCTTTTCGTCTTGCTCCAACTGAACTAAATACTCAAAAAAATGGACTAAATGGTGGTGAAAATTATTTTTTGATAATTTCCATTTCCCATAAAAGCGTAGCGTAGGAATAGCTAATGCACTACCTCCTTTTAAAACAGAATGCTCTCCAAATAGCAATATTTTTGATGGATAAATTTGATTGAATTTCATGTTTTCTATGTATGCCTACAAAGATGCTACGGCTTTGTCAGTTTTACCAACTATTTTTGCATCATTCGCTCATCAAATTAGATAACAAAAATGGATAAACAATTTATTCAACGACTAGGACTTCAGACATCCAATGCTGGTTCTAGCACTGGCACACAATTTAATGATAGCCAACAATATTTAGATTCTTTTTCTCCAGTGGATGGTCAATTCATTGGTAGAGTTAGCATCACCACCAAAGAAGAATACGAGTACATTATCGAAAAGGCACAAACTGCTTTTAAAGAATGGATTAACATTCCAGCCCCAAAACGCGGTGAAATCGTTCGACAATATGGAGAAGCACTTAGAAAATACAAAGACCCACTAGGTCGGTTGGTGAGTTATGAAATGGGAAAAAGTCTGCAAGAGGGATTTGGCGAAGTACAGGAAATGATTGATATATGCGACTTTGCAGTAGGTTTGTCGCGTCAGTTGTATGGCTTAACCATTCAGTCAGAAAGACCCTCGCACCGAATGTTTGAGCAATGGCATCCACTAGGAATTGTGGGCATCATTAGTGCTTTCAACTTTCCAGTGGCAGTTTGGTCATGGAATGCTATGTTGGCATTGGTTTGTGGCGATGTTGTTGTCTGGAAACCTTCCGAAAAAACGCCTTTATGCAGCGTAGCTTGTCAACATATTTTTCAATCAGTTTTGAAGGAAAATAAAGTTCCAGAAGGAGTAGTGAATTTGATAAATGGCGACTACCGAGTAGGGGAATGGATGACCAACGATCATAGAATACCTTTAGTTTCTGCAACAGGCAGTACGAGAATGGGCAAAATTGTAGGACAAACCGTAGCAGCACGATTAGGCAAAACGATTTTAGAATTGGGCGGAAACAACGCCATTATCATTACGCCAAGTGCCGATATGAATTTGGTATTGACAGGTGCTTTATTTGGTGCAGTAGGTACTGCTGGTCAGCGTTGTACGACTACTCGCCGTTTGATTATTCACGAAACTATTTATGAAGAGGTGAAGAACAAACTCGCTACCGCTTATGCACAACTACGCATCGGCAATCCATTAGATGAAAATAACCATGTCGGACCGCTTATTGACCGCGCTGCGGTGGATATTTATTTGGCAGCGATTGACCGAGCAAAAACAGAAGGCGCAAATTTTGTGGTAGAAGGCGGCGTATTGCAAGGAGCGGGCTACGAAAGTGGGTGTTATGTGAAACCTTGTATTGCGGAGGTCGCACCAAATATGGAAGTTGTCAAAACAGAAACTTTTGCCCCTATCTTGTACTTGATGAAATACAGCAACATTGAAGAAGCTATCGCCATTCAAAACAATGTACCTCAAGGGCTTTCTTCGGCTATTATGACCAACAATTTAAGAGAATCAGAGCTATTTCTTTCGCCTAATGGTTCAGATTGCGGTATCGCTAACGTGAACATCGGCACAAGTGGCGCAGAAATAGGTGGCGCATTTGGTGGCGAAAAAGAAACAGGTGGTGGCAGAGAAAGCGGCTCTGATGCTTGGAAAGCCTACATGCGCCGACAAACTAACACTATCAACTACAGCACTTCGATTCCTTTGGCTCAAGGAATTAAATTTGATTTGTAATGTGGATTAATAACTCAACGACTTTGTGGAAAAAGAAATACAAAGTTGTTGAGTTACTCTTTTTTTTATCTACTTAGTTGGTCGCTAAAAACATTATGATAAGAAACACAATGTTCTTAACACCGCAAAAATCAATTTCTTGTAAAGTATTGATTACTAGCCATTCTATTTTTTAACGAAATGTGTAAAACAGTGTAATAACTACGTCAGTTCTTAACGTCAATTCACAAGTAGATTGCTATACTCATATTAATTCAATGTTATCCTCATTTTACTTATTTATTAACACCATAGACTAACTTTTATTCACCACTAATGAACATGTTAAGAACCTACAAATAAGTATAATTTTAGTTATGCACTTAATTGTGAATAAGTGGCTAATCTTTTGATTTTGAAATTTAAGCTATGTGGATAAGCAATAAAACTGAGTTAGCTTTCAATTAATATAGAATTAACATAGTGTAGAGAAAAATATTTCTCCACGAATTAACACCCCTAATAATGAGCACTAAAAAATTTTAAAATTTGATGACTATAATTTATTAAATCAAGGTGTTTAGTCGTTAAATGATATTTAAAAACAAATACTTTTGTTGCAAAATTAAAAGAAAATGGTTGCTCAAAAAAGTCAAGTGGTAGTAGTCAATGTAGCCCGACCAGTTAGAATATGGTTGCTTATTGGACTTGTTATGGTGTTTATTCAAGTTGTAGTTGGGGGGATTACGCGCTTAACCGATTCTGGACTTTCGATTACAGAATGGGCTGTCATTCAAGGGACTATGCCGCCGTTGAACGAGGCACAATGGCTTGATGCCTTTGATAAATACAAAGTGGCTGCAAAAAAACAATTTGAATCATTACACGCTGACATGTCCCTTTCTGAATTTAAGGTCATTTTCTTCTGGGAATACATCCACCGACTTTGGGCACGCTTAATGGGCTTTGTATTTCTTGTTCCTTTTTTGTACTTCCTGACTAAGAGATGGATACCTCAGTGGCTACTCAAACGGCTTGGTGTAGTTATTCTATTAGCGGCTACGGCAGCCACATTTGGTTGGATTATGGTGGCTAGTGGCTTAAACGATGATACACGCACTTGGGTAAGTGCCTACAAATTGATGGGGCATTTGCTGATTGCTACTTCCCTTTTTGCCTACCTTTTTTGGACTTATCTTTTAGTAGCTCAACCCAAAGTAAAAGATACTCATTTAGTGGGGCTAAGGAAATTAGGTTGGGGGGTAGCTGTGGTGTTAGTGCTTCAAATCGCTTTTGGGGCTTTAATGGCGGGTATGCGAGCAGCTTTGATTCATCCTAGCTTTCCGATGTTTGTAGAGGGCGAACGTTTGTGGAATGCGCTAACAATAGGTGCAAACATGGAAAGCTTTGTGGATTATGAGAAATCTACCTACGCTAAGGCAATCGTACAAATCGTTCATCGAACTACCGCTTATCTTTTAGTGGGCTTTGTAATCTACTTTTTGGTTCAGTTATTCAAACAAAATATTTCTACTCACTTGAAAAAAGGTGGAGTAGTATTGGGAGGTATATTAGGGGTTCAATTTCTATTGGGCGTACTAACTATTGTGAATAGTATTGGTCGTGTTCCTATTACATATGGTGTACTGCATCAAGCAGTTGCGTTACTTTTATTCGTTGCCTTGCTCTACATCATTTATCAAGTAACACCTAAAGTACAAGAGTGAATGTGGAAAACTTTGTTAGTAAACGTATGTAAAATGGAGACTATTTTTTATTCAAGATGTGTTTATTTTTAATTAATTGAATATCAATTTTTTACAAAAAATGTTCCATTTTATAGATACTGTTTTAAGTCTTGAATAAATGTGGAAAAAACTGTTAATATCTTGATTTACATTTTGTTGATGCCTTTTTGAAAAGGAACAAACTTGAAAGTACCATACGTTTCTACTTGGGTTTCCGTAGAATTTAGTTTTACAATTTGCTTCATTTCTTGCTCCAATGAACCCACAGGAATAACCATAATACCATTAACATTGAGTTGTTGAAGTAAATTATCTGGAATTTCTGTACTTCCTGCAGTTACTAGAATTTTATCAAAAGGAGCAAAAGCAGGAAGTCCATTATTGCCATCGCCAAAAAAGCACCTTACTTTGTGAATACCAATCTGCTTTAACAAAAGTTTGGTTTTTTGATAAAGCACTTCTTGACGTTCCACCGTAAATACCTCTGCACCCAACAAGGCTAAAATAGCTGCTTGATAACCAGAGCCAGTACCAATTTCTAAGATTCTATCACCAATTTTTAGATTTAATAGTTCCGTCTGAAAAGCAACTGTGTAAGGTTGAGAAATGGTCTGACCTTGACCAATAGGAAACGCTTTGTCTTCGTATGCTTGCTCCTCAAATGCTTTATCCAAAAAAAAATGACGTGGCAATGCACCAATGGCTTGTAGCACTTTTTCATCCGAAATGCCTTTTTGCTTGAGTTCATCCACCAATTTTCGTCTCATCCCCTTATGGTAATAAGTATCTTTCATGCTATCTTTCCTTTGTATTATCTGTAATTAACTAATTGATAAACAAGGGATTATACTTATGCCAAAAGAAGTAATATTTTTAAGACTCGCTGTATTCTTCCAATTCTAACTGTGCCATTTCCCATGCTTCCATCGCCGCTTCTAATTCTTTTTGCGTTTCCTTATGCTGTTTCATAATTTTCTCAGCATCAGAACGCTCATAAAAATTAGCTTCTGCCATTTGTAGTCCTATTTTTTCTAGCTGTGCTTCTAATTTTTCCACTTGTTTTTCGGCATTCGTAACCGCTTTATTAAGTCGTTTTCTATCCTCAAAACTCAATACTTTATGTCCATTTTGGGCGTGAGCTGCACCATTTTTGGATTGTACTTCCACAGCACGCATATCGTCCAATGAGCGTTTTTCAAGGAAATAATTAACATCCCCCAGATAAGTGTAAAGTTGCTTATCCCTAAATTCTATCGTCGTATTGGTCAAACCAGCTAGAAAATCTCTGTCGTGCGAAACAACAATTAATGTGCCATCATACTCTGATAAGGCTTTTTTTAATACCTCTTTTGAAATCATATCCAAGTGGTTGGTCGGCTCATCCAGCACAAGGAGATTGAATGGGTTGAGCAACAAACAGGCTAACGCTAATCTGGCGCGCTCACCACCCGACAAAACAGATACTTTTTTTTCGGCATCCTCACCACTGAAAAGAAATGCACCTAAAATATTGCGCAGTTGAGTACGCATTTCTGGGGGAGAATGATTTTCCATTGTCTCTAGCAGCGTGATATTGGGTTGTAAAGCATCTGACTGATTTTGAGCATAGTAACCAATTTTGACATTATGCCCTAATTGCACTTCTCCCTCCGTCGCGTTTAGTGCCTGCACTATAATTTTGGCTAAAGTAGATTTGCCTTGACCATTCTGACCTACAAACGAAACGCGTTCACCTCGCTCTATTTTCAAATCTACTTTATTGAGTACCAACAAATCACCATATTTTTTAGCTACACCTTTGCCTTCTATTACAATTTGCCCCGAGCGTGGTGCAGGTGGAAATCGAAGGTTCATTGCTCTTACATCTTCCTCGTCAATTTCAATGCGTTCTACCTTATCCAACTGCTTTTGCATGGATTGCGCCATCTTTGTTTTAGTCGCTTTTGCCATGAAACGGTTAATGGTACGCTCGCGCTGTGCAATCACTTTTTGCTGATTCTGATAAGCAGATTGTAATTTTTCTCTACGCTCTGCTCTCAACTCCACATATTTACTGTAATTGGCTTTGTAGTCGTATAAATTACCAAGTTCTATTTCAACCGTTCTTTTAGTGGTGTTATCCAAAAACTCACGGTCGTGAGAAATAGTAATGATAGCACCAGAATAAGTCTGTAAAAATTTCTCTAACCATATAATGGATTCAATATCTAAGTGGTTAGTTGGCTCATCGAGTAGTAAGAAATTTGGACGTTGTAGTAGCATTTTTGCTAGTTCAATCCGCATTTGCCAGCCGCCACTAAACTCATCGGTTAGGCGTGAAAAGTCTTTTTGCTTAAAGCCTAATCCTTTTAATACTCGTTCTGCTTGAGCTTCTAGGGATTCTCCTCCCATGATTTGAAATCGGTCATTCAACTCGGCGAAATTATCCAGAAAGATAGCATACTCCTCACTTTCGTAATCCGTTCGTGATTCTAACTCTTTGGTCATTTCGTCAATCTTCGCCTCCAGTGCTTTCAAACTATCAAAAGCAACTAGCGTTTCTTGCATCACCGTTTTACCTTTGGGAATGTTCATTTCCTGATACAAAAAACCTAAAGTGCTATCCGTAGGTCGAGAAACATTCCCTCGTTGAGGAGAAATATGCCCTGCAATAATTTTTAGGAAAGTAGATTTTCCTGCACCATTACGCCCTACCAACCCTACTTTTTCGCCAGGCATAATCACTAAACTAACGTGATCTAATAAAATCCGATCACCATATTGCATGTAAATATTAGATGCTGTTATCATTTTTCAACCGATAAACTATAATTTAGGCTAATTTTTTTTCCTTCAATTTTCTGCAAAGTTACAGTTTTCTTTTCACTGCTCCATTCATTCTATGCTATGAATAGGTTAAGAAGAATAGATTTGTTTATTTGTGGTATGGCTAAAATTGCATTTGTGAATGTAAATATTCCCATTTTACAAAGCAAATAACTTTAATAGCAAGCATACTGAACCTTTTATTAGCATCTTCACAATAAGCAATTTGCTATTAATAAAAATACGGTATATTTGCTTTTAGTTAACTGTACGATATCAAAATGGACATTAAAATCAACTCGAAATATCCCGATATTCACTTTCTGAGAGAACGTGCCCAGCAACGTATTCCGCGCTTTGCCTTTGAATACTTGGATGGCGGTTGCAATTCGGAGAATAATTTGCAGCGCAACACGCGCGATATTAGGGAAGTGCAACTTCGCCCTTATTATTTGCGCGATTACGCTGGTGTTTCTATGAAAACAGAATTATTTGGCAAAGTTTACGATGCACCTTTTGGCATTGCGCCCATCGGTTTACAAGGTATGATTTGGCCCAAAGCCTCTGAAATATTAGCCAAAGCTGCTTTTGACCACAATATTCCTTACACATTAAGCACGGTCGGTACAGCAAGCATTGAAAAAATTAGTGAAATCACAGAGGGCAATGCTTGGTTTCAGTTGTATCATCCAGCAGAGGATCACCTGCGCGATGACCTTATTAAACGTGCGGCGGCTGCGGAATATCCAGTGTTGGTTATTCTTTCGGATGTACCTTCTTTTGGCTATCGAGGAAAAGAAATTAGGAACGGGTTAGCCATTCCTCCTAAAATGACACTGCGCAATATTTTGCAAATAATGGGTAGTCCAAATTGGGCGATTCAAACACTGATAGCTGGTCAGCCGACTTTCAAGACGCTTTCGCCCTATATTCCTAAAGGCATGAATTTGCAGCATTTAGGCTTGTTTATGGACAAAACTTTTTCGGGTAGATTGAGTGAAGACCGAGTGAAAAAAATTCGGGATATGTGGAAAGGAAAATTAGTGTTGAAAGGTGTTGCTAGCGAAGAAGATACGGAAAAAGCTATTCAATGGGGTTTGGATGGTGTTATCATTTCCAATCATGGAGGCAGACAGATTGACGCTGGCGAATCATCTATACAAGCCTTGAGTGGTATCGCTGAAAAATACAAAGGAAAAATTAAGCTAATAATGGACAGCGGTATTCGCATCGGTCCAGATATTGCTTGTGCCTTAGCAAGTGGAGCAGATTTTACCTTTCTTGGTCGCTCCTTCATGTACGGCGTGGGCGCACTGGGCAAGGAAGGCGGGCATCACACCGTTTCTGTGCTTAAAAAGCAATTCAAACAAGTAATGGAGCAACTTTGCTGTGAAAAAGTAAGCGATTTGCCCCATCACTTAATAAAGCGTTGAAGTATAAGGCTAAAAGTGATAATTCAAAATTAAATTATGCACCATCATATCTACTTTGTTGAATAGGTATTTGTAGTCGTTGTAAATTTCGCCGTTGTTTATTTTGTAAGCAATCAGGTATTGCATATCCAAGCCTTCAAAGAAGTTAGAAAATTCTTTTCGTAAATCTAAATTAATTTGAGTGTAAGAAGGCAGTCCGTATTTATTGAGGGCATAATTTTTTACATCGGGGAGTTGATATTTGCCTATGCCTAGCGAACTTTTAATCTTTAAGTTGGGTAATCTGTAATCTATTTTTGCCATTAGAGCCTGCACATCGCCAAAACCTTCATTTCTTTCACGAGGTAAAAAAGTGAAAAAAGGCTCTCGCCCCCATTCTCTTGGCACTAAATAGCGACCTTCTTTAGTAATGCGATTGTAATTGAGCGAAACCTCCCATTTTGTATCCTTCCAACCTGCTTTGGCACCAAAAGTGAGTGCTTTTGCTCCTTTAGGTACATAAGTATTTGTCTCATTTTCGTTTCCACCATACTTGATAGCATTTTGTCGAATCATCTGCCCAGCAGCAAGAATAGAAGAAGTATTCGGTAAAGGAATGCTAACATCCGCTTGCAACATCGCAGTATTGATGATGTTTTCAACGAACATATCCCAAGCCTTTATTTTTAGGTATTTATGGAGAGAATAGTCAATGCCCAGTAGTCCTACACCTTTACTTTCCAGATGTTTGGCGTAATTAGAGGGTACGCCATTAATATTCACACCAGAAGGATAAACACCAATAGATTGGCTTACTTTGAACCACTTCACTGTGGCGCGAGGAGAAATAGCATTAATCCACCCACCTTCAAAGAATATTTTTTCCCATTCATTTATTTTCCACCAAACGCCTTGTACACCTGTGGGACGCATGCGCCCATCCTGCAAATTGATAAATGGCGTGTTAATAAGTTGACGACCTAATGTAATGTTAGAATTGCCAAAATTATACTTCAAATACAACTCTTCCAATCGGTCTATATCTGATTCGTTATTGGGGTCTTCTAAATCGAACAAGGCAAGTTCATAGCGATTGCCCCGCCCCGTCAAAGGATCGGGAATGGAAAAATCAGAAGAGCCAATGTTGAAAATATAAAAACCACTAACGCAAAATTGAAATCCTTCGTAAGGTGCAGTTTCATATCGAATACCGCCACCTATGGCATTGGCATAATAATCGGTTAATTCCTCAGCATTATCTGTCGCCATGAAATAGTATCGGAAATGTCCGTGTGTAGTACCAGACTTGAACGACTGAAGTAAGGACAATGTGTCCTGCGCCTGTGGTCTTTTTTTGCCAGCCCACATAGTAGCGTTACGATCTAAATCGTGATGTTGTGCTTTCGCAGGTATGCAGCAGATTAGCAGTGCTGCCAATGGCAACAAATAATATTTCATCATTCACTTCTAATATTTAGTATTAAAAATGCCAGTGCATCAAATACTTAGCTTCCTGCTTTAATGTACGCCCAACCCTTTTCTTGTTTTTCTGCTATTTCTAAAACACCAGCTTGCACTGTGCCTGAACCATTAATAAGCATGTCTTTTGTGACTTTATCTCGCGTCATCGTGAACTCGCAAGCCTTGAATTGAACTCCTTGCTGAATGTATTTTTCTACATCCTCTTTTACTGAAGATTTCTCGCTGACCAGCATTTCCAAACCTCCTCCATGACAAACTACTTCTAACTGTGTTCCTTTGGGCGCAACTGAAGTAATGTTTTTTAATTGACGCATTAAGCTAGCATGATCATTTGGTGATTTGCTAATCATTTGGAATACAATTTTGTAAGGCTTTTTTCTTACTTTTTCTGTTTTTGTAGATGAATCCGTAGTAGTGGTCTGTGCCATTGCTGCTATGCCTGACATCGCTAAGAAAAGAAGCAATAAAGTTTTTTTCATTGTAAATGTGATTGATGATAGAATTTGCTAAATAATTGAAAAACAAGAGTATATTAACTATTTTAGTTAATATACTCTTCTCGGCTTACTTACTTATCTGAACGAATATTTTACGCCACTCACTTGCGTTAATAAAGTCTGTGGTGCATCCAACACTTTGGCAGCGTTTGGTGGTGTCGGTGTAACAGGTGAATTGGCAGCTAAATAGTCGCGCATGACGGTATGTAAAGTGAAAGGTGTATTTTTTGTATTTTTTACTCCTTTTATTCTACAAAGCATATCTTCAGGGTCGCCTTCTCTTTCACAAGCACAAACAGTATAAATTTTGTCCAAATCCAAAGGTTGATTGCCGATTGTAACGGATTGTACGCGCTTGCCGTTCTCGCCAAAAGCATTAAACGTAATGTTCATCCCTTTAAACTTAATGACCCAGCCGCCAAAGCGTTCCGCAGCATTTGCGGCGAAAACATTATTCAATTCTTTTTCTAACCAATTTCTAATTTGCTGACCAGTTACTTCTCCTTTACGTACAACGCTATCCACCGGAAGCATATCGTAAATAAAGCCGTTAGTAATTGGAATATTACCTGTTTGGTCAGGTGTAGCACGTGGAGGACAAAATCTGAAGCCATTAGAAAGTACAATATCTACGTCTTTTACTTTCCACTTCAAAGCATCTAAAATCATGGTATCAATCGGATTTTCTATCACGAAATACCGATATAAAGGAATGGTGCTATATCCTACTACCTTGTAAATATCCTCTTTGAAAGGCTGTTCCTGCTCTTTAATAAGTGCAGTAATTTTTTTATCTGCTTTGTAAACATTAGGATTGATTTCTACAAGTTCGTATTTGTCGTCAATTACTTTTCCATTTTGTACCGTCAAATCTAGTTTCCCAACAAAAGAGCCAAATGCACCAGGCTCTACTACTTTTGCATATTTGCAGACGATAGGTTCTCGGACACGCTCGTGGGTGTCTGCCCCTAAGATATAGTCCACCCCTTCGCATTCTGGCATATTTGCTAAATTAATTTGTTGAGAAAGTCCTATGTGCGCTAAGATGAGCACATAAGCGCATTGCTCTTGGTCGCGCAATACTTTCACATAGTGTGCCAAGTTTTCCTCTGGCTTCGTGTAAATGATTCCTTTGCTATAATTTGGGGATTGTCTTATGGGAACAAGGTGGTCAGTATAGCCCAAAAAACCAATTTTCACACCTGCCACATACCAAATATGATAAGGAGGAAATATCAATTCCCCTTTTTCTCCTTCGCCCACGTCGTGGTACATATTGGCACAAACCTTTGGTGCATTTAAGCCACCCAGCAGCTTTTGCATTGCAGCTTTATAATAAACCACCTCCCAGTTTCCTGGCAAACATAAATCGTAGTTTAATTCATTTAGAATAGGGACAATGGCTTCACCTGTTGTATTAACAGATAATTCACTCCCCTGAAACATATCTCCACCATCAAAAATGAAGGTATTCTTGTTTTTTTTCCGTTCCTGTTTAAAATAAGTTGCTAGATGAGCATAGCCACCAGCTTTACGAAAAACAGCTTTATTGTTTTCCCAAAACAATTCATCGTGTGGATGAATTTGGCAGTGCACATCTGTGGATTGCAATATGGTGATTGTAGTAGTTCCAGATTCTTCTGTTAAATGTTCCTCCATTTCTTGAAGAGGCTTTCCTAAACTTACTAAACCCACACTTGCACTTAATGCACCTACCTGCTTCAAAAATGATCTTCTACTATTTTCCATTTTATCTATTTATCAAAGGTTTAAAAAATATTCTATGCTACTTCTTTCTAGCAGCTTCTATTGCTTGAAAAGGACCGTATTTGTGATGTTCTTCTGAAAAAGCATCTGCATAAGGACCAAAAGGATGATCAATGGGTTTTTTAGATATGTCTGGCCAATCTTCAGGTGTATCTTTATGTGGTCGAGGTTGTGAATTGACATACGCTGCCACATCCCAAGCCTCTTCGTCCGTCAATAAGGGGTTTTCGTGAGTTGCTCCTAAAGGCATATTGTATTTTACATATTTAGCAAAATTACTAACTCGGTACAGCCCTGCTGCATCGTTGTAACTATGTTTGCCCCAGAGTGGTGGATAGGTGTATTCACTGTCTAGTTTTATGCCCTCGCCATTTTCCTGATGGCAACTTTGGCATTTTTGTGCGTAAACTATTTTTCCTCGCTCTGAATTAGCAGCTCTATCTAGGTAATTTAAAGGCTTTAATCCAGAGCCTAAAGCTATTTCTCCTTTTTTGACGTTTGTCCCCAAAAATTCCAAATAGGCTTTTATGGATTGCATTTCGATGGATAAAGTATCTAAGGGTTGACCATTCAAACTGCGTTGAAAACAGTCGTTCACTCGCTTGTAAATATCTTCAATACCACCACTTCGTGCCCGAAACTTTGGATAAGTGGAAGCCACTGAGCCATAATTATTAGCAAAAACACCTGTACCTGCATTCAGATGACAGTTTTGGCAATTCATACCATTACTTATCTTAAGAACCGAGCCTTCCGGACCTAGATACTTAGCAGTGTGCGCAATCAATTCTTTACCATAGGTAATTCGATATTTAAGGGACGGATCAGTTACTTTGTTAATATCAGGTGCTTCCCAATAGGCTATTTTTTCAACCTTTGGGTTACTTTTTTGTGCTTCCTTCTGCTGTTTCTTTTTATCTTTTTTAGAAGCAATTTCTTTTTTTTCTACTGGTCTTCGCTGTGCTGGCTGATAAGGAATGACGAAAGGCAATATCGAAAATACAGAGATAATGGCTATAATTGATACAATTAAAGTATTCAGTAGCCTAGCGGATATTTTATCCAAAAATGATTTGTCTAAGTTGTCGTTTTTCATTCATTTTATGATGTTTGCTTTAGACAATACAAGGTATCAGCTAGATAACTAATACCTCGTTATTAATTTAATGCGGTAATCGCTCACGAAAGTAGCCATACACCCAAGTGCCTGCGATAGCACTTAATAAAGTAACTATAATAACACCTACTCCTGTACCAATTTGTGCAAACAATGGACCAGGACAAGCTCCTGTAATTGCCCAACCCAATCCAAACAAAAGACCACCAAAAATTTGTCCTTTGTTGAATGTTTTTGAATGTATTACTACTTGCTCGCCGTACATTGTCTTGATATTGAATCGTTTGATAAGCCAAATAGAGATAATACCTACCACCACTGCACTACCGATGACACCGTACATGTGAAATGATTGTAAGCGAAACATCTCTTGAATGCGATACCAACTAATGATTTCCGCTTTAACAAAAACAATTCCAAACAGAACACCTACTGCGAGGTACTTTAAATTGTGATACCAAGCGTGTTCAAGTTGGCTCTCATTCACACAAACCGCATCAGTCAAGCGAATATCTAAATCATTGGCAGGGGTAACCACGTTATTTTTTATTTCTTTTACCATATTGCTGCGTTCTGTTTAAAGTGATAAAATGAGCGGAAGTATAAAATTTGCCATCAAGAAGCCACCTATCATAAAGCAGCAAGTAGCTAATAAAGAGGGCCATTGCAAATTAGACAATCCCATAATAGCGTGTCCACTAGTGCAACCACCTGCATAGCGCGTGCCAAATCCTATTAAAAATCCACCAACCACAATCATTAAAAACCCTCTGATTGTCATTAAGCTATTCCAAGTAAATAATTGCTCTGGCAACAATCCTGATATTTCAGTGATGCCATAAGTGCTTAATTCTGCTACTAGTGAAGGATGTATTTGTATAGGTTCGCTATTGGATAGCCATTGCATGGCCACGAAGCCGCCCACTAGAATACCTGCTACAAAAAATAAATTCCAAACTTCTTTTTTCCATTCGTACTTAAAAAATGGAATATTGGCAGGCAAACAAGCTGCGCAGATGTGTCGCAACGAGGAACTAATACCAAATGATTTATTGCCCAGCAGCAATAGTGCGGGAACAGTTAATCCGATTAACGGTCCTGCAATATACCAAGGCCAAGGTTGTGAAATAAATTCAAGCATATGTTTTATGAAAAGTCAGTTGAAAAAATATTTATATCATTAAATAAGTCAATATTTCAAATAGATATACCAAACCTTTAGGATTTGGCATATCTACTCCGATTATTTAGGCTTTAAATTATACAGTCATTACTTTGCTTTGACAGACAAAATCAGTTTTAGGAATGTCTGTCTTTGCAATTGCGTTGAAACCACCATCTACTTCGGTGAAGTTGCGATAGCCACGCGCTTGTAAAATACTAGCTGCCATCATACTTCTATAGCCGCCCGCACAATGCAAATAGAAATGCTCTTGTGGATTGATATCTTTTACCCATTCATTGATGTATGCCAAAGGACGATTGTAAGCATCTTCAACATGTTCTGCTTTGTACTCGCTTTCTTTACGGACATCCACGACTTTATCTTCGCCAATTTTAACTGCTGCTGCGAATTGTTCTACTGTAATTCTATTAACAGTGTCTATTTCTTTGCCCGCTTTTTGCCAAGTTTCAAAACCACCTGCCAAATGCCCTAGTACATTATCAAAACCAACTCTACTCAAGCGTGTAACCGCTTCTTCTTCATCACCTAATGCAGTAACTAAGAGTATTGGTTGTTTTACATCAGCAATCAGAGCACCAACCCAAGGTGCGAAATCACCTTTCAAGCCAATGTTAATAGACTGTGGAATGAACCCTTTAGAGAAATCACTGCTATTTCTTGTATCTAAAATCAGAGCGCCTGCACTTTCTGCTACTGTTTCAAACTCATCAGGCGTAAGTGCTTTCATCCCATTGTTGAATACTTCATCGAAGCTATCGTAACCGTGTTTGTTCATAGCTACATTAGCACCAAAGTAAGCAGGTGGAGGCAATAAGCCATCTGTTACTTCTTTCACAAACTCTGCTTCAGTCATGTCTGCACGTAAAGCATAGTTGAATTGCTTTTGGTTTCCAATAGTAGAAACAGTCTCCTTGCTCATGTTTTTGCCACAAGCACTTCCTGCACCATGCGCTGGATAGACAATCACATCATCCGCCAACGTCATAATCTTGTTTCTCAAAGAATGGTACAAAGTGGCAGCAAGTTGCTCTTGTGTCATAGAAGCTGCTTTTTGTGCTAAGTCGGGGCGACCAACATCACCGATGAACAAAGTGTCGCCGCTGAAAATACAGTGATCTTTACCGTTTTCATCTATTAAAAGGTACGTGGTACTTTCCATCGTGTGTCCGGGTGTATGTAACACCTTAATAGATATATTACCCACTTTAAAAATTTGTCCATCTTCAGCGATAATTGCATCAAAAGAAGGATTTGCATTTGGACCATAAACAATAGGTGCATCTGTCTTTTTGGATAAATCCAAGTGACCGCTTACAAAATCTGCATGAAAATGCGTTTCAAAGATGTATTTTAGCTGAACGTTATCGCGCTCTAATCGGTCCATGTAGGGTTGTACTTCGCGCAAAGGATCAATGATTGCGGCTTCGCCATTTGAAGTGATGTAATAAGCACCTTGTGCTAGACATCCTGTATAGATTTGTTCTATATTCATTATTTAAGATTTATAGTTTTAGATTAATATATTGTAACACTACAAGACAGTTATTGCTATGCTTACTTACCTAAAAATGGTTTCTTTTAATAGAATGTAAATGCCCATCACCAATACAAACCATCCGAAAGCAGGCTTAAGTTTATTGCCATCTATTTTTTTAGAAAGCAGAATGCCTAAAAATATACCTACGATGGCAAACCCTGAGACAAGTAGTAAAAACAACCAATCAATATAAGCATCTCCTCCTTCGCCAAAAAATCCAATTAGAGATTTAGCAGCAATAATGACTAAAGAAGTGCCAATCGCTTCTTTCATGGGTAATTTAGAAAGTACTACCAATGCTGGGATGATTAAGAATCCGCCACCAGCACCGACTAAGCCAGTTAAAATACCAACCACAGTTCCCTCTACTAAAATGAATGGATAGTTAAATTTTTGTTTGCCTTGTATATTTTTGTCTTCACTTTCTACTGTGCTTTTTTTTATCATGCTAAAAGCTGCCACAATCATTAGTACAGCGAATAGAGTCATCAAAAACATACTTTTCGTTGCTACAAAATTGCCTATACTAAATATTTCATTGGGAATAGCAGGTACAATATATGCTCTGGTTAGAAATACAGCTATGATAGATGGAATACCAAAAACAATGGCTGTTTTGATGTTTACTAAATCTTTTTTGAAGTAACTAACCGAGCCTACGGCACTGGTTGTACCTACAATAAAAAGTGAATAGGCAGTTGCTAAAACAGTATCTACGCTAAAAAGATACACCAATACTGGTACAGTTAAAATACTTCCTCCACCTCCAATTAATCCGAGTGCTACGCCAACTAATACTGATGAAATATAACCTGCAATTTCCATTTTCTTTTTTTTCTTAATTAACAATGCAAAGTTAAGGGCATCAAAAAAGGCATACCGTTACTTTTGTTACATAAGGATAATTTTATTTCTTCCTAGCTGTACAACACCCTCTTTTTCCAGTTGCTTGAGCAACCTAGAAACCACTTCCCTTGCAGTGCCTAGTTCATTAGCTAATTGCTCATGTGTAATTTGGAGTTGCGTATTTTTAGTCAAAGCTTGCTTTTTTTGTAGTAAATCCAGCAAGCGTTCATCCATTTTTTTGAAAGCAATGTCATTAACCATTTCCAATAGCTCCTCAAATCGTTTGTGGTACAATCGAAAAATATAGTTCAACCATTCTGGATGTTCTTTGATAAAAAGTGTTACTTTTTCTAAAGGTAAAAAAAGAATTTCCGCATCTTCTTCTACTTCTGCTTTCACTTTACTGGTTTCATTATGAATACCCCCCAAAAAGGACATAATACAACTTTCGCCTGCTTTGATGTAATACAGTAAAATCTCGCGCCCATCTTCCTCAGTGCGAATTACTTTAATGCTGCCTTTTGAAACTATAGGAATGGAACGAATGGAAGCATTCTCATCCAAAATCACATATCCTGAAGGATAGGATTTAATGATGCTGTATTCATACAATTTCTCCATTAATTTTGGAGATGATCTAAATTCTGCTATTTGCGTTAATGTTTCCATCTGTTCCATCAAGTAAATTAAAATAGATAAAGAATGCCTCAATGTATTAACATTCTTTATCTACTTTATGGACGAACTAGGCTTGTCCTGTTAAAATTCTATTCCAGTACAACCAAGGCAGTATCACTTTTTTCAATTGATACATAGACCAACGCTCTTTGGATTGGTCGAATGGAAAAGTTTCCATTGGTTTATTGTTATAGTCAAATTCTGCTAAAACCAATTTGCCATATCCTGTAACTAATGGACAAGAAGTATAGCCATTATAACTGGCACTTAGACTTGTTTGATTGATTGCAGATAGCAAATTGGCAACAAGAACAGGAGCTTGTTTGCGAATGGCGGCACCTGTTTTGGAAGTAGGCAAGTTAGAGGAATCTCCTAAGCTAAATACATTAGCATAGCGCACATGTTGAAGTGTATTTTTATCCACATCTACCCAACCTGCTGCATTTGCTAGGGTACTATTTCTTACGAAGTCTGGCGCGCTTTGAGGTGGTACAACGTGAATCATATCGTATTCCACCCAAGTAACAACATCTTTGTTTTGTTCACCAATACCTACAAACTTTGCTCGTTTGTTTGCGGCATCAATTTCGTCCAAACGCTGCATGAAGTTGAGTTTAATATTACCTCTTTTGCAGACTTCCAATAATGTTTTTTCGTATTTTTCTACGCTAAACAATTTGCCTGCACCACTCCAATATTGGATGTCCATATTTTTCAATACCCCATTCTTTCTGAAATAGTCTGCCGCTAAATACATGATTTTATGTGGCGCACCACCACATTTTACAGGTGTATGTGGATTATGGAAAATGGCTTTTCCTCCCTTCAAATTTTTAATACACTCATAAGTGTAGGGGGCTGTTTGAAAACTGTAATTAGAGCAAACGCCACCTTTTCCTAAGGCTTCAGGTAATCCTTTTATGCTTGACCAATTCAGTTGGATACCAGGCGCGACAACCATGAATTCATATTTTATGCTGTCGCCATTTTCCAATTGAACTATGTTAGATTCTGGCTGGAAAGCAGCAGCTTTCTGTTTAATCCATGTAGTGCCTTTAGGTATCACGTCCGCTTGATTTCTAACAGTATTACCACTATCGAACGCACCACCACCTACTAGCGTCCAAGCAGGTTGATAATAATGCTTATCGGATGGATCAACAATAGCAATGTCTAGTTTGCGATTTTTTCTAAGTAACTGCGAAGCGACAGATATGCCCGCATTACCGCCACCTATAATGACGACTTGATGTTTATGTTGCATATACTTTATGATTTAAGTAGTAGAATAACATTACCACACAAATATATGAACATTGATTCATTAATTTATATAAAAAGTGTCATTTTTTTTGTTATTTTAATGAAGATACAACTATTGTTTTGGGTTACGTGAAAAAGATAGGTTTGAATTTCGTTTTTTGAAGAAGAATAAGTTTGAGGAAACCCCAATTATCAATAGACTTCTTGCGAAAATAATTTTTTTTGCCTCATCCCAACCTATTCTTATTAATTTTTGTCTAAATAGAAAAGAGAGGCTGAAGGACTTCCGAAAGAAGTCTAATAATATAAGCCTAAAAAAAGGGGAGATGCGTTTGTCCAAAGCAAACGCATCTCCCCTTTTACGAAATCGAATGTAAAACACCAGAATAGCGACTACAAAATGGAATATTCGATGTATTCTTTTTTGTCAGGGTAATCAGTAGTGTAATGCAATCCTCTACTTTCGCGGCGCATGGCAGCGGAGCGGGAAATGAGATAACTTACGGTAATCAAGTTTCTAAGTTCACACAGTTGCGGAGAAACTAGCGAAGCATTATACATCTCTTCTGTTTCTGTGTAGAGTAAATGCAGTCTATCTAAGGCTCTTTTTAAGCGTACTTTGGAGCGCACTATACCAACATAATTGCTCATAATTTCTTTGACTTCTTTGACACTTTGCGTAAGCAAAACCTTCTCCTTAGGTTCGGTTGTGCCGCGCGTCATCCATTCTGGAATGTTTTCTTGATAGTCATAAAGATGAATAGTCTGTGCAATAGCCTCGTGTATTCTATGACCAAACACTAATGCTTCTAATAAGGAATTGGACGCCAAGCGATTAGCACCATGTAGGCCCGTGCAAGTGCATTCTCCGCAAGCATACAAACGTCCGATAGAACTTCTACCATATTTGTCCACACGAATGCCACCGCAAATATAGTGGCAAGCAGGCACGACAGGAATCATATCTTTCATTGGGTCTATGCCAACACTCAAACATTTGTTGTAAATATTAGGAAAATGATGAACGAAGGCATCTTTATCTAAGTGCGTGCAATCTAAATACATACATTCTTCTCCCCGAGCTTTGATTTCATTATCAATCGCTCTCGCCACAATATCTCGCGGAGCAAGTGATTTTCGATAGTCGTATTTTTGCATAAATTCCTCGCCTTCTCCATTTTTTAAGATACCTCCGAAACCGCGAACTGCTTCAGAAATGAGAAAAACAGGATTCTCGCCCGCAGGATTGAACAATGCTGTTGGGTGAAATTGAACAAATTCCATGTTCTCGATATGCCCCTTGGCTCGATAGACAATAGCAATGCCGTCGCCAGTAGCAATCACTGGGTTAGTCGTGTTGCGATATACCTGACCTGCGCCACCTGAAGCCATCACGGTTACACGTGCAAGGAAAGTTTCTATTTCGTTGGTTTGTTTATTGAGCGCGTAAACGCCAAAGCACTCCAAATTAGGCGTTAAACGGGTTACGTTATGCCCAAGATGATGCTGCGTGATGATATCAATAGCAAAATAATGCTCCAATATCTCAATATTGCTTAACTGACTAGCTTTTTCAAGCAAAGCGCGTTGTATTTCCCAACCTGTAATGTCTTTGTAGTGTAAAATCCTATTTTCAGAATGTCCACCCTCTCTACCTAAATCGTAGTTATCCTCAACTTCCAGTTGCTTATCAAAGCGCGTACCCCAATCAATAATTTCTTGCACCCGCAAAGGACCTTCTTTTACTACTATTTCAACTATATCTCGGTTGCAAAGCCCTGCACCAGCATCCAATGTATCTTCAATGTGTTTTTCATAGGAATCTATGGTGTTGTTCCATACTGCTGCTACGCCACCTTGTGCATAGCTAGTATTAGTTTCCTCTTCATTCACTTTGGTGAGTACCAATACTTTTCGGTCAGGGTGAGCCATAGCTGTTTTTATGGCGGTCATTAAACCTGCTGCCCCTGCCCCTACAATAAGTATGTCAACTTTATTTGTCATTTAACTAGGTTGTTTTTATTGTCGTCGTCTGTATAAATACTAAAAATCTTACTAACCAATACTAATGCGTTTTTATCGTACTTGTTCTAATTTTTTTGAGTAATTTTTTTCCTTGATCAATAATAATACAGAGTAGCAAAAATAATTTAGACTATCTTTTTATTTTTCACAAAACTTCAACTTTACTACCTTTGCACCTCAAACGAGAAAAAAGATGTATAAGGATTATAAACAACTTAACCTGCCAGAAATAGACCGCAACATACTTGAGTTTTGGGAAAGAGAAAAAATTTTTGAAAAAAGCATTACGCAACGACCTGCTGATAAAAGTTTTGTCTTTTACGAAGGTCCGCCTTCTGCCAATGGAAAACCTGGCATTCACCATGTGATGGCGAGAACGGTAAAGGATGTTTATTGCCGTTTTCATTCTATGAAAGGCAAGCGTGTAGAGCGAAAAGGGGGTTGGGATACGCATGGTTTGCCCATTGAATTGAACGTAGAAAAAGAACTAGGCATCACAAAAGAGGATATTGGCACTAAAATTTCGGTGGACGACTACAATAAAGCCTGCCGTGAAATGGTGATGCGCTATAAAAATATGTGGGATGACCTCACCCGCAAAATGGGCTATTGGGTGGACTTGGATAATCCCTACATTACGTTTGAGAATAATTACATTGAATCGGTTTGGTGGCTTTTGCAGCAGCTTTACAAAAAAGATTTGCTTTATAAAGGCTACACCATACAGCCTTATTCGCCAGCAGCAGGCACTGGCTTAAGTTCCCATGAATTGAACATGCCTGGTGCTTACAAAAATGTTAAAGATACTTCTATTGTAGCCGCTTTTAAGGTGGAATATAGCGAAAAATCTGCATTTTTATTTGATGACAAGGCAGAAGATGTACGTATTTTAGCATGGACAACTACTCCTTGGACTTTGCCCTCCAACACCGCGTTAACCGTTGGTCCGAAAATTAAATATGTCAAAATAAAAACCCATAATCCTTATACCAACTTACTGCAAAGTGTAGTATTGGCAGAGGATTTAGTGTCCAAATGGTTCGACACTAGCGGTGATGCCAACACTAAGAAGCCACAAATTTTGGCGCAAAGTGCTTCTTTTTTGGGTAGTCAACTAGCAGGTATTCGCTATGAGCAACTGTTGGTGTTTGGCAATCCAATTGAACCTGTGGATGGTGCAACGGATGCTTTTAGAGTAATTACAGATACCTTTGTAACGACTTCTGATGGCACTGGCATTGTGCATACTGCTCCTTCTTTTGGTGCAGATGACCGAATGGCAGGCAAAAAAAATGGTATCGGTGCGCTTACACTGGTAGATAGAGCGGGAAAGTTTTTGCCTACGGTGGGTGAATTTTCTAACCGATATATTAAGGACTATAAGAATGAGCCTAATTATCGCTCCGTAGATATTGATATTTCTATCAAGTTGAAGCAAGAAAACAAAGCTTTTGATGTCCGAAAATATGAACACAATTATCCACATTGCTGGCGGACAGATAAGCCAGTGCTCTATTATCCATTAGATAGTTGGTTTATCAAAGCCTCTAAAATGAAGGGGCGTATGGTAGAATTGAATAAAACAATTAATTGGAAACCTAAATCCACAGGCGAGGGGCGCTTCGGAACTTGGCTTGAAAATTTGCAAGATTGGAACTTATCTCGTTCGCGCTATTGGGGCATTCCTCTGCCTATTTGGCGTACAGAGGACGGCAAAGAAGAAATTTGTATAGGCTCTTTTGCGGAATTAGAAGTTGAAATCGAAAAAGCAAATGCTGCACTTCATCTTTCGCAAACCTTGCCTAAAGATATGCACCGCCCTTATGTGGACGAAATTGTGCTAGTTAGCCCAAGTGGTCAGCCTATGAAGCGGGAGTTGGACTTGATTGATGTTTGGTTTGATTCTGGCTCAATGCCTTATGCGCAATGGCACTACCCGTTTGAGAACAAAGACGTTTTTGAAAAGAATTTTCCTGCCGATTTTATTGCTGAAGGAGTGGATCAAACAAGAGGCTGGTTCTATACGCTTCATGCGATTGCTACGATGGTGTTCGACAGTGTAGCCTTCAAAAATGTAGTTTCTAATGGTTTGGTGCTAGACGAAAAAGGCGAAAAGATGTCAAAGAGCAAAGGTAACATCGTTAATCCTTTTGACACACTATCGCTATATGGCGCAGATGCTACACGCTGGTATATGATGGGCAATTCCAATCATTGGGACAACCTCAAATTTGACCTAAAAGGAGTAGAAGAGGTGCGCAATAAATTCTTTGGTACACTTTATAATACTTATAATTTCTTTGCGCTTTACGCCAATATTGATGGCTTCAAATACAAAGAGAAGGATATTCCGCACGAAAATCGTCCTGAAATTGACCGCTGGATTATTTCAAAACTTTACTCATTAATGCAAGAAGTTAATGAGGATTATCAACAATATGAATCTACACAAGCGGTGCGCAAAATTCAGGATTTTGTGCTGGAACAGTTGAGTAATTGGTACGTTCGCTTAAGTCGCCGCCGCTTCTGGAAAGGTGATTACACAATAGATAAAATTTCTGCTTATCAAACACTCTACAAATGTATGGTAGGAGTAGCTAAAATGATGGCACCTGTTTCTCCATTCTTTTCTGATTGGTTGTTCCAAAACCTCAACGAGGTGAGTAAAAAGGAAAAAGTATCTTCAGTACACTTAACAAACTTTCCTAAACCACTGCGTACCAGTCATATTGACAAGGGATTAGAGGAGCGTATGGAGTATGCTCAGAAAATTTCTTCTTTAGTGCTTTCGCTTAGAAAGAAGGAGAAAATTAGAGTGCGTCAACCGCTACAAAAAATTATGTTGCCAATACTTGACCCCAATTTCCAATCACAGGTAGAAGGCGTAAAAGATTTAATCCTTTCAGAAGTAAATGTGAAAGAAATTGAGTTCTTGACCGATGCCTCTGGTGTGATTAAGAAAAAAATTAAACCTAACTTCAAAACGCTTGGTAAACGTTTGGGTAAGCATATGAAAACAGCTTCGCAAATAATTAGTGACTTACAGCAATCGGATATTGCTCAATTTGAACAATCTGGAAAATTTGTGCTTTCCATAGAAGAAGAAAGATTTGAACTTAATTTAGAGGATGTTGAGATTGTAGCAGAAGATATTCCAGGTTTATTAGTAGCTAATGATGGTGCATTAACTGTGGCTTTGGATGTAAATATCACGCCTATACTGGAAGCTGAAGGCATTGCTCGCGAAATTGTAAACCGTATTCAGAACATTCGCAAAGAGCAAAACTTTGAGGTGACAGATAGAATAAACGTTGAAATTCAAACAGATGATTTGATTGTGCCTGCTGTGGAGCAATTTGGCGATTACATAAAAGCAGAAGTTTTGGGCAACACAATAAGTTTGGTGTCAATCATAGAAAATGGTGTATTAGTAGATTTGATAGGTGAAAAAAAGCTACATTTGAGTGTGATAAAGCATCACTAAGTAAACTGATTTTTGTTATCGGAAAAATTCTTGACATGATTTAATCCAATACAACATTCAGCCTGTTGTTACATTTGAAATAAAAAAGTATTTAACGACTGTTATTGACTAAAACATAACTAAGATGGCGATAATGATTACGGACGAGTGCATCAATTGTGGTGCATGTGAACCAGAATGTCCAAATAATGCAATATATGAGGGAGGGGTGCAGTGGAAAATCTCTGACGGGACAGGTATAAATACGCCCTACACCATTGAAACGGGCGAAAAAATTGCTCCTGATGCCGAGCAAGCACCTATTTCGGATGAATATTATTACATTGTTCCAGATAAATGTACAGAATGTGTAGGTTTTCACGAAGAACCGCAATGTGCAGCAGTATGCCCTGTGGATTGTTGCGTGCCTGATCCAGAGCGTGTGGAGAGCGAGGAAGTTCTTTTAGCACGAAAAGACCGACTGCATTTGTAGTACGTTGAGGTGGGGTTAGATGAAAATGATGTAAACTTTTCATCCAACCTTGAATCTTTATATTCACTATCATTCCATTGAACGCCTATCAATAGTAGAGCCAAAAAAGATAGCATTGGCTAACATTTTATTCCCTCCAAACCAAAATCCTCTAAATACTGGATTATCAACGAAGCAAATAACCTGTCCTCGACCTGAATTACTTACCACAATACTTGCACCATTAGCAGCATCCTGCAAGTTTTTAGCATTAATATAGCCGCTCAGCAAAGGCTTTTCTGTGTAGGCTAATGGCGTAGCATAAGGATTTTTGCCCATTGCCATAAAGTTGATGCCTGTGCGAAATACAGGAAGTATAGATTGTTGATAGCCAAATAATAGTGGATGCGTCAAATCTGCTTTAGCTTGAAAAATAGCACCACCTAGCACAGCCCCTCCTTCATTATTCCCTAAATCTGCGTAAGGCAGTTGTTGATTTTTCTTGTCCATAGTATTTCCTGCTGAACTTTTGAAACTAACGTTAGCAAGTCTTTGTCCTACTGCCCAGTTTACTGCATTTTTGATTGCGATTAAATTACCTCCTGCTGCAAGCCATTGTTTTAACTTATCTACTGCGCTGTTAGACAAGTCATTGTAATTGCCGTCAGGTAAAATAATGGTAGTGTATCGGTTTAAATCCATGCGGTTAAAAGTTGTAGTTTCTACTTTAGTCAGTACTATGTCATAACGCTGGTCAAGTTGAAACCAAATTTCGCCTGCATTCAAACTAGCAACACTGCCACCAACCAACATCAATACTTCCTGACGATTAATAGCATTAAAATTATTGCTACCCAAATCTATTCCACTATCGCTCAATCCTGTATTTATAGGATAAACATTTACAGCATTTTTAGTGGCTACATCCACTATCAATTCGTGTATTTGACGCGGGAGCAATGACTGGTTTTGTGCTGCAATTATGATTGTTCCTGCTTGAAAGTCGCGTCCACCATTCCGAAAAGGCAAACTGGCGACTTTTGCCCTTAGACCTGCATTGAGCAGTTGGTTTAGCACTTTAGGAGCGTAATAATCGTTCCAATTTAGTAAATAAGCATAATCGCTGTAAGCAGGCGCTTGAGTAGTGGATAAGGTAGGTTTTCCGATACGCTCTCCGAGCAAATCTTTGAAATTGCTGCCTGCGGTAGCGTAAGTTAGGTTAAAGGCAAGGGGCATCGTCCAAGTAGAAATATCATAAAAAATACTATCCTCAAAAGTAGTTTGCGTTTCAAAAATGGCTCTAATCAAACGATATTGTTGTTGTTCTAATGGCACAACATAAGCTGTTTTGGGTTCAAAACGTTTACCATCTATGGTTACTGCTTTTTTTAATTCATGTACCGCTATTTGATGCGCATGCAAAATATCTAAGAAATGATAAACACGAGCAGCATCGTGAGCGTCGCCAAAAATAAAGGCACGACGGCTATCGGCTTTGGCTTCTGCCTTTGCGGATTGATAAAAATCGCGTTGATATTCCAGTAGTTCCTTACGCATTTCAAAAGCAGCTTTTTGTGTGGAAAAAGAAGTTGCTACTTGATTGCGGATAGTAGTAGCAAAGGTAAGCAAGCCATTTTCGCTTTCCTGAACGTGTCCGCGTGAACTTGCCTGCTCAAATAGAATACCAATGCAGCCATTAAAGTCAGGATAAGTAGAACCCTTTCCCGCATAAAAATCATCGAATCCTTCTTTGGTGTAATACAAAGAACCAATTTTATCTAGCTCCTTAGCATGATAATTTCCAATTTTGGCAGTCAATTCTTGATTTCGTTTAGGATTGATAGGGTTAGCACGAGTGGGTGCGCCCGGCATAAAGAAATAGGTCGCATTCGTTCCCATTTCATGATGATCGGTTAACACATTGGGTTTCCAATGGTGAAAAACACCAATTCGCCCCCTACTTTCAGGATGCTGCACAGGTAGCCAATCGCGGTTTAAGTCAAACCAATAGTGATTGGAGCGACCGCGAGGCCAACTTTCTGTAAATTCTCTATCATTAGGGTCAGCGGTTAAATTTTTGTTGCGGTGCATATTCACCCAGTTGGCAAATCGGTGAAAACCGTCTGGATTTAAACAAGGATCAAATACGATGACCATTTTATCTAACATCGCCTCCAGTTCTGGCGTTTGAGCCGCAGCTAAGTAGTATGCCATTAGGATGGCTGCATTTCCACCACTAGGCTCATTGCCGTGAATGCTGTATCCTTGATAAATAACAATGGGTTGCTGGTCATTAGGTTGAACATTTTGTTCGGGGTCGCTCAAGCGCAAATGCTGCTGACGAATTTCCTCCAAACGAGCATGATTTTTTTCTGAAGTGATGGTTAAATAAACTAATGGTCTCAATTCATGCGTGCGTGCATATTCCGTCAGTGTAATACGTGGCGAAGCATCGGCAAGCGCGCGCATATACATGTATTGCATATCGTGGCTAACGTGATATTCGCCAATCTGGAATCCAAAAAAGGATGTGGGTGTTGGAATAGATTTGTCGTAACTGACTTCTGGTAGGTAGTAATTTAGTGGGATGCCTTGCGCATGAACTATCACATTCATAAATAAAAATAAGGCAATCACTAGCGGACTTGTTTTTTTCATAATTGTATTTTTACGGTAATTAATTTTGCAAGACTATATTACAGCTTATGCTTGAAAACACAAATTTAATGACGTAAAAAAGATGAGATTTTATTTGAGATGTAGCGGTAATGGATGAAATAGAAGACCAATATTTTTCTAGCAAATTAACTATTTTTCTTTGCCAACATTGTTTGATATTGTGCTTTCAATGCTTTTAATTCTCTACGTTTGTTGCGATTGAAGCGAAATTGTAGGGAAATTTTGACGGTTTGCCAAGCCATTTTTATACCATCTCGCAGTACATCAATTTTTTCATCGTCCACATGTTTCCACTCGATTGGCATTGCTTTAACGGAGATACCGAGATAGTAGGCTTTGTAAAGTAATTCAATATCGTGTGCCCAGCCTTTAAGGTGCAGATTTTGAAAAAGCATTTGCCCAATTGCTCTGGGGTATAATTTGAAGCCACATTGGGTATCCGATTGTTTGATGGGTGTAAAAAGTTTAACCAATTGGTTGAATAAACTTCCTGTAATTTTTCGATGCGTTTTTGCCTCAATTTTGGAGAGGACATGATTGCGAGAAGCAATTAAAACACTGTCTTCAGGAAAAGCACCATCCATTTGTTTGAGCCAAGTGATGAGTTGAGTTGGTTTTGCTGCCATATCCGCATCAAGGGTGAGAATAAAATCACCTTTGGCTTGTCTTACGCCTGCTTGTAATGCCCCACCTTTACCTTGATTTTTGGGCAAAGAAATCACTTTAAATAATCGGTTGAAAAATCTATTTTCTAAAAGTTGTGTTACTATCAAAGCAGTGCCATCTTTACTGCCATCGTCCACAACCACTATCTCAAACTCGTGTTTCCAATTTGTCTGAAACGTCTCTAACCCTTTGATAAGCAAGTGTAATCGCCTGCTTTCATTGTAACAGGGTATGACCAAAGAGACAAATAGTGGCTTTGTTTTCAATATAGTTGATATTTTCTTGAGTAAAAAAACAGATTTTGATAGAGATATAGCAAATTATAATAAAAATATTTAATTTAGCGAAAATTCGCTAACTAGATTAATGCACATGATACAAGTCATTATTTTCACCATAATTACATTGATTGCATTTGGTTATGCAGGGCTTCAATTTTCAAAGTTGCGCCGCAATATCTTGCTTGGCAAAGATGAAAAGGTTGAATTAAATACTGCGCAAAGTTGGAAAAATTTATTACTCGTTGCTTTTGGGCAAAAGAAAATGTTTACTCGATTGGTGCCTGCATTTATGCACTTATTCATTTATGTAGCATTTTTGTTCACGCAAGTGGAACTTATTGAAATTCTTTTAGATGGCTTTCTCGGCATTCATCGCTTTTTTGCTGACAAATTGAGTAGCCTTTACACCATTATTATTAGCACTATTGAGGTACTCTCTGTCTTAGCTTTTGTAGGGACAGTTGTTTTTCTTGTGAGAAGAAATATTTTGAGAACGCCTCGTTTGCACAAGCCAGAAATGAAGGGCTGGCCCACATTGGATGGTAACTTAATTTTGATTTTTGAAATCTTATTGCTTATTGGCATATTTTCAATGAATGGCGCAGATACTTTACTACAAAAAGCTGATCCGGAACACTATCCGAATACAGGAAATTTATTGGTGAGTAGCTGGCTAGGACCTGCACTTTTTGGAGGTTTGGAGCAAAGTACCTTAATGGGGATTGAGCGCTTTGGTTGGTGGCTGCACTTAGGTATGGTGCTTGTCTTTTTAAATTATCTGCCGCATTCCAAGCATTTGCATATTTTTATGGCATTTCCCAATACTTATTTTGCCAAGCAAACAGCAAAAGCGGAAATTGACAATATGCCAGAAGTGATGAATGAAGTGAAAAGTATGATGGGCTTGAGCGAAAGCACTTCCGATTCAGAGGAACTCCCTGATTTTGGTGCAAATGATGTCTTCACTTTGAGTTGGCGCAATATTATGGGGGCTTATGCTTGTACGGAATGTGGACGCTGTACCTCAGTTTGTCCAGCGAATCAAACAGGTAAAGTGCTTTCCCCTCGAAAAATTATGATGGATATTAGAGACCGCGCTGCTGAGGTAGGTAAGAATTTAGATAGTGGAGATTTGAAGTTTATCCGTGAGGATTTGCGTGATGAAGGTGTAAAATTAACAAAAGAAAACTACGACGATGGCAAATCCCTTTTTGATTACATTAGCCGAGAAGAGTTACACGCCTGCACTACCTGCATGGCTTGTGTGGAAGCCTGCCCAATTTTGATTAACCCACTGGAGCCGATTGTTAAATTGCGTCGCTATGAAATCCTGACAGAATCCGCTGGACCAAGTGATTGGCTGCCTATGTTCAACAGTATAGAAAATAGTGGTTCTGCATGGCAAATACCAAAAGATAGAGATGCGTGGAGAAAAGAAGCGGTTTCGTAGAATAAATTTAAGCGGAATGATTTTTTGCCAGTATCTTTGAAGTGATTTGACCAGTATAAAATAAGGTCGTTTTTATTAACAACAAAATTATGTTATGATGAAGTTTTCTTTCATTTCAATGTTGACTTTTTTAAGTTTTACTGTTTGCGCACAAGATGCGCTTACACCTATTGCAAGCCCTGAAGATGGCAAGTTTACTTACACGATGATGCTTAATATGGGGGGACAGGAAATGTCTTTCAATGTGGAACGCACAGTCAAGGTGGCTGGTGAAAAAGTAATGATTACGGACAAAACTGCCACACCAATGGGAACGAGCGAAACAATCGTAGCGCTGGCAAAAGGTACTTTAAAAACAATTTCCAACGAGTCTTCGGGTTTTATGACAAGCCGTTTAGAATTTTCAGACAAGAAAATTACAGGTGAAACATCTGATTTTACGGGCAATAAAAAACCTATTAATTTGGATTTAACTGGGGAGGTCTATGGAAATCCAGACCTCATGTTGCCGTTTCTTGATTTGAAAGAAGGTTACAAGGCAAGCATAAAGACTTACAATGCTCAAATAGGAAAAGTAGTGGATATGAGTATCGCAGTGGAAGGCATTGAAAAGGTAAAAGTGGGTGCAGGTGAATTTGATGCGTTCAAAGTAATTATGAGCTATCCGGATATGAAAGAAGTTCAGGTGGCTACTTGGGTGAAAACGGAAGCACCGCGCTACGCTGTGAAAACGGATATAGCTATGCCACAAGGTGGCAAAATGGTGACAGAACTAAGCAAAGCTCAACTTAGCGAAAAAGCGGATACCAGCAAGATAGTATCTCCAGCAGAAGGTAAAAAGAAAGTGAAAACGCCAAAACAGCCAAAAACGCCGAAGAAACCAAAACAATAAAGTAGTTTGGTCTACTCTAATTAAATAAACCACAATGCCTAATTTCTGCTGGGTCAATATATTTTTATGTTGACCTAGCAACATTGTTATAAACCTACACTTGCAAAAAAATTAGCTACAACAAAAGCAATACTACAAATAATGCATCAACTACAATACTCAAAATCCCCTTTAACACACCCTAGCATTAAACACAAAAGAATAATTTTGATGTGTTTATTCTAATTCTTCATTTTTGTGCAACGATATTCCACGATATTCTACTATATTTGCCGAACTTTTTTCTAACGCTTTTTTAATATTTTAAAACAAAATTTTTTGACATGCAAGGCAAAGGAATTATTAGGTTCTTCCTTGTAGCAATGGTTTTAGTGAGTTTGGTGCAGTATTTGTTTATGCTACCTACTAGAAAGGTAGAAAAACAAGCTGAAGAATTTGCCAATAAAGCTGCCTCCAATGCTTCGGAAGAAGAGCGATCAGTGGTGTTGAAAGCTGCCCGAGCAGCTTATCTGGACTCAATGTCCTCAGAAACAGTCCTAAAAATACCCCTCTTACCTAGCTTTACCTATCAGGATTTGAAGTCAAGACAGTTGGCTTTAGGTTTAGATTTGAAAGGTGGTATGAGTGTTGTATTACAAGTGGACTTGAGAGAGTTAATTCGTTCATTAGCCAATAATGCAGAAGACCCTACCCTAAATGAAGCGTTAGAAAAGGCTTCCGCAGCACAGGCGAACACTCAGGATGACTATGTTACTTTGTTTGTGAGAAATTGGAGAGCCATTACTAAAGATAAATTAGCACCATTATTCGCTACTACCTTAGATGGTGTAAACTATGAAACTTCTGATGGAGAGGTAGAGCGCGAACTGCGAAAACAGGCAGATAAGACAGTGAATCTTACTTATCAAATGTTGAGCAAACGTATTGATAAACTTGGTGTTACGCAACCAAATATCTCTGTGGACGAAGCACGAGATTTGATTACGGTAGAGCTACCAGGTATCGACAACCCAGAACGTGCTAGAACGTTTTTACAGGCTGCTGCTGCATTAGAGTTTTGGGATGCCTACCGAATAACGGATAATAATTTATTCAATGCTTTCATAGAGGCTGATACACGTTTAGCAGCACAATTAAAGGCTAGCGAAGGCAAAGAGCGCACTATTCAGCGTATTGATACTATCTATCAAGTGGATTCCACAGGTAACTTTACACAAAACATTGCTCGAATTGATACTATTTATGATCAAGACCTTACTGGAGGTCCACTATTGAGCAATATTTCTTTGTTTCAGCAAGGTTCTGTACTGGGCTTTGTAGAGCGCAACAAAAAAGCTCTAGTCATGGAATACCTAAAGAGAGAAGATGTAAAGGCACTCTTTCCAAAAGATATAAAATTCATGTACTCTAGGCAGCCCGTTACGGACCCTACTACTAAAAACTTGACCACGCAATATGAACTTTATGCCGTAAAAGTGCCACGCAGTGGTAAAGCACCTCTCGAAGGAGATGTAGTTACCAACGCAAGTGCAGATCCAGACCCGAATACAGGTCAAATGCAGGTGAGTTTGAACATGAACCAACGCGGTGCAAAATTGTGGGCAAACATGACGACCAAAGCCGCCAATGAAGGCAACCGTGAAATAGCGATTGTGCTGGATGATGAAGTCGTTTCTGCACCACGAGTAAATGGACCAATTACAGGTGGTCGTTCCTCAATTACAGGAAATTTTACGACACAAGAAGCTAAAGACTTAGCGAGTATTCTCGAAGTTGGTAAACTACCTGCTAAAACACAAATCGTACAAGAGTCCCTTGTAGGTCCTTCTTTAGGAGCAGACAACATTCGCCGTTCTATTAATGCTTTGCTAGCTGGATTGGTGATATTGGTAATGTTTATGATTATGTACTATGGTGGCGGTGGCATTGTTTCTATCCTTACCTTGCTACTAAATATTATTTTCATTTTCGGAACATTAGCTTCCTTTGGTACAGTATTAACGCTACCTGGTATTGCGGGTATTGTGTTGACTATCGGTATGGCGGTAGATGCCAACGTTATCATTTTTGAACGTATCAAGGAAGAGCTACGCGATGGCAAAGCACTGAGAACAGCTATTCAAGACGGTTTTCAGAACTCCTACTCTGCCATTTTTGATGCAAACACGACTACATTCATCGTAGCTATGATTCTTAATTACTTCGGTCTGGGACCAATTAAAGGATTTGCCGTAGTATTGATGATTGGTGTGATTTCTTCTATGTTTACCGCAGTATTTGTAGGACGTTTAATCGTCGAAGGATGGTTAAGTAAAGATAAAAGACGCATCTCCTTTTTTACAGGAGTATCTAAGACAGCGTTTAGTAATATCCAAATTGATTGGTTGAGCAAGCGTCGAATTGCTTATATTATTTCTGGAATATTTATCACTGCTGGTATTGTATCTATGTTGGTCAGAGGATTTGCTCTTGGAGTGGATTTCAAAGGAGGATATTCTTACACGGTTAAGTTTGAACAAAGCATTAATCCAGAAACTTTG
>CALDYY010000076.1 GCA_937944245.1 uncultured Saprospiraceae bacterium
AAACTAAAATTAATTAAAGCATGCGCCCTACATTTATCGTATTGTGTGTTGCCGCTATGGCTATGTTAACATCATGTGTTTCAAAGAAGAAATTTAATGAGCTAACAGAAGAAAGAAACCGTTTGGCTCAAAATTTAGAAGAGACACAACGTCAAATCAAATCTTTACAAGAAGAGCAGGCAAAAACGACTGCTGAATTTGAAAAGACAAAGGGAGAACTTAACGGAAAAATTACTTCACTTCAATCTGAAGTGGAGGCAGCTAAAAGAGATGCTGCTAATGCTCAAAGTATGTTAGCAGAGAAAGACAAAAAAATCAATAGCTTGACCGAAACTATTGATGCCACTTTCAACGCTTATGAATCAAGTGGATTGACTTTAGAGGAGGTAAATGATAACATTTACCTAAAAACAAACAATCCAGTATTGTTCTCAAGTGGGTCAATTGTTTTGGATAAAAACGATTTAGCGGTGATTGATCAACTAGCTGCTATTTTGAAAAACAATCCAAATTTGGAGGTTATTGTAGAAGGACACACAGACAACAAAAAAATTGTTGAAGGTTCTACTTATCGTGATAACTGGGACTTGAGTTACCGTCGTGCTGATGCAGTAGTTCGTCGTTTGATGAAAGCAGGTGTTAGTCCAGCACAGTTAGCTTCTTCTGCTCGTAGCGAGTACAATCCATTGATGGAAGACCAAAAAACGGCTGAGGCTAGAAGTCAAAACCGTCGCGTGGTATTCCGTATTGCACCTAAAATGGGTTCTTTGTACGATGCTGCCAAAGCAAAGTAGTGAGATAAGCAAAACAAACTTTATCAAGCTAATTTAATAAAGAGCAATACTTACGTATTGCTCTTTAAATTATGTTTACTTATTTTTGTTTGATTGTTCAAAATATTTGTTAATACTATCTTCATCTATAATACCCACAAATTTATTTCCTTCCATTATTGGTACAATAGGGAATTGTTCTCGTTGCATTACCTGCATGACTTCTAGAAAAGAGTGATTAACATTCATCGGTAAAAATAAATCATTCATATAATTTCCCACCAATCCATCTACTTCGCCCTGTTCTTGCGCTTCCCGTAAAAAAAGTTGGTGTAGCACTCCTATTGGTTGGTCTTGTTCATTAACAATGATAAAATGCTTTTCTTTCTTAATTTCAGCAACAGCTAAAACAGTACGAATGGTATCCTCTAGTTCTAACTTAGTAAAGTCTGTTTTCATTACTTCTTTCACTGTCACTTTTTTTAGTGCTTCTTCACTTTTTATACTCCGATATTCTTGAAGTGCAGAAAAAAAGATGAATACACCTAATAAAGCAAAAACAGGACTTTGTAGTGGATAAATACTAGCAACAACAAAGGCCACAGCAAATATTTGACCAACAATAGCAGCTATTTTAGTAGCCTTTTCTCTCCCCAAACGTATGGCAAGCAAAGAGCGCAATATTCTTCCTCCATCCATCGGAAAGGCTGGTAGAAGGTTGAATAGTGCTAACATGATATTAAGCGAAATGAGATAAGGTACAAATGTTGTAGATACAATCCCTTCACCTTCAACCATTTCTTTTTGTACACTATCCATAGAAATCCAAAAAAAATATGGACTTAATAGTATGGCAATGGCAATGTTAACCAATGGTCCGGCAGCAGCTACTAATAGCTCTTGGACTGGTTTTTCAGGTAGCTTATCTAAACGCGCCACGCCGCCAATAGGAAGCAATACAATGTCTTTTGTACCAACACCATATCTTCTTGCGGTAAGTGCATGTCCATACTCGTGAAGTACAACACAAAAAAATATAGAAAACATTAGTAGTGTAAGCCAAACAATCCCTATCACATCCAAACCACTAGAATAACCAGAAATGATTATCCAAACAATTAGTAATGCAAATGACCAGTGTATTAGAACAGGAATGCCGAAAAGTTTTGCTATCTGGAAAGTACCACGCATGAAAGTTATTTATGTGAGTAATTCAAACAGCAAAACCCTTAGACTTGTTTCCGTATTTCTAAGCAAACTGTTCTCCTGCTAAAATTGGAATATACAACTGTCCTTTCAAAATATTTCTTGAAATAACTATGCGCTGCACTTCGGAAGTACCTTCGTAAATTTGCGTAATTTTTGCATCGCGCATAAGTCGCTCTACATGATATTCCTTCACAAAGCCATATCCACCATGCACTTGAACTGCCTCGACCGTATGTCGCATAGCAACTTCCGAAGCGTATAATTTTGCCATTGAGCTAGCCGCATCGTAGTCTATACCTCTATCCTTCATCCAACCAGCACGATATACCATTAAGCGAGCTGCTTCAATTTCGGTTGCCATATCCGCCAATTTAAAGGCAATGGCTTGATGTTGGCTAATTGGTTTCCCAAAGGCTTCTCTTTGCTTAGAATAATCCACAGACAATTCATAAGCCCCAGCGGCGATACCTAATGCTTGTGCAGCAATACCTATCCGACCTCCAGAAAGTGTTTTCATAGCAAATTTGAATCCAAATCCATCCTCGCCTATTCTATTTTCTTTTGGCACTTTTACGTCAGAATACATAATGCTGTGAGTGTCTGACGAGCGAATGCCCAGTTTGTCTTCTTTTGCACCAACACTAACGCCTTGCCAATCAGATTCTACAATTAAAACATTAATGCCTCTATATCCTGCTGCTGCATCAGTTTGAGCGATAACTAAATGTACCTTCGATGTTCCTCCATTAGTAATCCAATTTTTTGTACCATTGAGTAAGTAATAATCACCCATATCTATGGCTGTGGTACGTTGACTAGTTGCATCGCTACCTGCTTCGGGTTCGGAGAGGCAAAAAGAACCAATCCATTCACCAGTGGCTAACTTAGGCAAATATTTTGCCTTTTGCTCTGCTGTTCCAAATGTCTCAATACCCCAGCAAACTAAAGAGTTATTGACAGACATAATGACAGAGCAGGAATTATCTACTTTGGAAATTTCTTCCATTGCTAAGATGTAAGATAGGGTATCCATACCGCCGCCACCATATTCAGGCGATACCATCATCCCCATAAAGCCCAATTCTCCCATTCTTTGGACTTGTTGTTTCGGATATAGCATTTTTGAATCACGCTCAATTACGCCTTCTTTTAGTTCTTTTTGAGCAAATTCTCTCGCCGCTTCTTGAACAGCAAGATGTTCTTCCGATAAGTTAAAATACATATGCTGTGAATTTTTTTACAATTTAGCGAAATTTCGCTGATTTAGCAACAAAATAAAAGAATGTTTTTTAAAAATGACATTTTTAAAGGTTAATTTGTTCTTTAGAACACAGTTTTATACTAAGTAAAATAGAAATTAATGGCAAAAGTATTTCAGTTCAAGCTATGATTTCGATTTAGATTAAAAACAAATTGATTCCTTTTATTCATATTTTGGAGTTGTTTATTAATAGTGGTTACTTTTTTTGCTATCATTATTAAAAATCTTCATCATAATGGAAAAAGTGATTTGGGAAAAGGCTTTGATTATCTCTAAGAAAAAATGGACTCATAAATATCAAGATTACTTAGGGGAGTTTGTCTATGGTGGCATAGATGGTTGTGTGACTACTTTCGCAGTAGTGGCAGGCTCTGTGGGGGCTGGATTGAGTTCAGGCGTTATTCTCATTTTAGGCTTTGCTAATCTGTTAGCGGATGGTTTTGCGATGTCCGTAGGAGCATATCTTTCCAGTAAATCAGTACGCGATAATTACTTAAAGCACCTCCGCATGGAATATGATGCTATTGATGAAAACCCCATAGCCAAGAAAGCACAAGTGCGCAAGGTATATAAGGAAAAAGGGTTCAGTGGGCAATTATTAGAGCAGGTTGTAGAAACTTTAGTGAGCGATAAAGACTGTTGGGCGCAAGTTATTATGAAAGAAGAAATGGAGATGATTCCAGAGCAAAAGTCCCCATTTTGGATTGGTGCTACAACTTACATGGCGTTTATTTCAGTTGGAATCATTCCCCTGTTACTTTATGTGTATGATTATTTTTTTCATTTCTCTGGCAACACTTTCATTAGCACTTGTTTGTTCACCTCTTTAGGCTTTGTTTTTGTTGGGATGCTCAAAACTTATGTCACAGAAACTAATCCACTAAAGGGAATAACAGAAACACTCGTTTTAGGTGCTACTGCGGCTGGAGTAGCCTACTTATTGGGATTTGTGTTAGAGAAATTTATTGTTATCTAAACTGCTTGTCGTTTATAGTTGTTATATGTTTATTATTTCAAAAATTAAGAAGCATTATGTCTGCACGATTATATACTACCCCAATTAACATAGGTTTATCAGAAGAGACTAGAGTTAAGGTCAGCAATGTATTGCAAATCTTATTAGCTGATGAGCATTTATTGTATTTAAAATCTAGAAATTTTCATTGGAATGTACAAGGAATGGCATTTGTCCCTTTACATGAACTTTTTGAAAATCAGTATAATAAACTTGCTGAATTAATTGATGATGTTGCAGAGCGCATCAGAAGTTTAGGCTTTTTCGCAGAAGGATCAATGGTATCTTTCCAGCGATTGACTAGATTAGAAGAATCTGGACATTTAGAAGGTAACGCGCAAGCTATGATTACCCAATTACTCAATGACCATGAACAAATTATTAAATATTTGCGTGAAGACGCGCTATTCGTAGAAGAACTTGGCGATGAAGGTTCAGTAGATTTTTTGATTGGTTTGATGCAGGAACATGAAAAAATGGCTTGGATGTTGAGGGTTCATATTGCGTAGTCATTTGGTTTAATTAACTTTTTAAACCGATAGCTATTTTACTTGAACCTTGTTCAGTGCAGCGTAGTAAATCAAGAACCACTCATCAGATAGTTTAGCAAAGCGACGCTCCATGCCATATTCCTCATTTTCGTGGATGATGTACTCAATAATAAACTTGTCGTCCATCGCTTGAAAACGCCTAGTAAATTCTCCTTTCAGGTCAATAGGATGATGCATTTCCCAACTTTCTTGTTCCCATCTGAAATTCTTGGGCTTTTCTAGAGATAAGTCTGATGGTAGCCCTTGAAGTGGAAAAGTAATATGCTCTATTTGGAATAAACTATCCGAATGAAATTGTTCATAAAATGTCATAAAATCAGTAAATGCTTCTGAAGTATGTGTTTCTTCAGAAGCATTTTTGCAAGCACAAATTGTAGTGCAACAGAAAAAAAACAGCAAAAATCTATTCATCAAACTTGTTTCTATTTAGTTCGATAGTCCAATTACTTTTTGGGCTAGACAACGTTCTGTGGGACGTTCGCTAATAGCAATTTCATTTAAGCCCATTCTTCTCAGTGCAGCAGCAGTGGTTTCGCCAATAGCTACAATTTTTTGATGTGGTTGTATTCCATGTTTATTGAAATACGCCTCTACATTTAGAGGACTGGTGAAAACTAAAAAATGTTGACTTAACATACGGCAATCAGTTTTTGGCAAATTAATATAAACAATCAAATTTAAGCATTTAATTCTGTTCTGTATTTTTTTCTCAATAGAATGCTTTGAATTTAACGCACAAGGAAACAAAACAGTTTCTTCTTGAACTAGATTTATAAATTGTGATGCCGTTGTTTCCGGATTGCCAGAACCGATAAAATGAGGAGTGAAACCATATTTACTTAGCGACTTTGCAGTTTCCTCCCCTATTGTACCAAACTTAACGTAAAAAAGTTCATTTTGTGTTGCTATTTTATTAAAACTTTCCATAAAAAACTCAACGCCTTTTTTACTGTAAAAAAATATCCAGTCGGTTTTAGGAACGACGCTGAATGGAACGGGTCGGAAATCAACTAATGATTCACCCGCTACATCAAAACCTTCCGCTTTTAAAATGGTATTGAATACACTATCCGCACTTAATTTTCTACTAATGAATACACTTTTCATGCCTTTAACGCTTCGACTACACTTTCAGCCAAATGATAAGCCGTAGAAGTGGAAAGTTGTACCCGTTTTAGAGGGCTATCCCATGTATCTGCTTTGGCAGCCCAAACATGATAGTTGCCCATTGTATCTTGTTTGCAATACACGCCCAGAGGCATATGGCAACCACCTTCCATCAGGTTTAGCACTTTTCTTTCCACATTTGTTACTTGCGCTACTTCTGCATGATGGAGTTGTTTGAATATGCGGCGGGTATCCAAATCTGTTTCGTTAGTTTGATAAGCTAGTACACCTTGTGCTGGCGCAGGAATAAACTCGCGCGGGTCAAATTTAAGGACGAAAAAATGTTCAAGATTTAAGTTCAGTCTTGTAATACCTGCTGCTGCCAACAAAATAGCATCAAATTGACCTTCTTCTAGTTTTTTCAAACGAGTAGGTACATTCCCTCGAATATCTTTTAATTCAACATCTGGTCTAAAATAAAGCATTTGCGACTTTCGACGCGCTGAAGAAGTACCTACGATAGCGTTAGGTTTCATCTTTAGCATTTCTTTCATCTCTACTGCCTCTTTTCTAACAATCAACCAATCCACAGGGTCTTCTCGGTAAGAAACTGCTGTTACAACTAGACCTTCAGGAGCATTCGTGGGCAAGTCTTTCATAGAATGAACTGCTACGTCAATATCACCTCTAAGTAGTTGGTCTTCAATTTCTTTAGTAAAAAATCCCTTTCCTTCAATTTTATCAAAACTCAAATGCTGAATGTCATCACCTTTAGTCTTAATAATTTTCAGTTCTGATGCTACCCCAATTTCTTGTAATTGCTTTTGAAGAAAGTGAGCTTGCCAAAGTGCTAATTCACTTCCTCTAGTCCCAATTCTTAATATTTTGTTCGTTCCCAAAAAAAACTAATTTATTGTTTCTGCAAATCAACAAAAAAACAGTCTATTGGACGATGAATAATCTAAAAATTTTCTTGAAACTAAATATTAGAATTTCAGGCAGATGCAAGTCAATAACGAACTGATAGTTGAACAAATTGTTGTTGCATTTTAACATGTTCGATAGCGTCATAATAATTTTATCCACTTTAAACATAAATACTCAAAGGTCAATGAACTACTTATCAGAAAATAATGGCAATACACTCTTTCCTGTTTTTTTAAAACTGCATCATTTGCATACCTTATTAGTAGGTGGTGGAAACGTAGCTTTGGAAAAACTAGAAGCCCTACTACGAAATGCACCTCTGGCGAAGGTAACCATCGTGGCAGATGAAGTGCGCAGACCTGAAATATGGGATTTAGTAGCCCAACATCCTAATGTGGTGTTGCTAGAGCGAAATTTTGAAATGAGTGATTTAGAGAATAAAGATTTAGTGATTTGTGCTACGGATAATCGAGCATTACATGAAGCAATCAAATTAGAAACTGAAAAACGCTCCTTATTGACCAATGTTGCTGATACCCCTGATTTATGCGATTTTTACCTTTGCTCAATCGTGAAAAGGGGCGATTTGAAAATTGGTATTTCAACCAATGGTAAATCCCCTACCTTAGCTAAGCGAATGCGCGAATATTTGAACGAAACGCTACCCGATACCGCAGAAATACAAACACTATTGAACAATTTGAAGGCAGTGCGCGATAAATTAGGTGGTGATTTTGACTATAAAGTGCAAAAATTAAATGAAATTACCGCCTCTTGGCTAGAAGAAAAAATTTGAAAACTGTTATTCTTACTCGATGAATAAATTACTTGTTTTTACAGCACCTTCTGGTGCAGGAAAGACTACCATTGTTAAGCATTTGCTGAAAAAATACGACCAACTTGCTTTCTCTGTTTCTGCTACCACACGCCCTATGCGCCCAAACGAAGTGAATGGAAAGGACTATTATTTCCTAAGTTCCGAAGCCTTTAAAGCAAAGATAGCAGAAGGAGCATTCTTAGAGTGGGAAGAGGTATATGCAGGGCGTTTTTATGGCACTTTAAGAAAAGAAGTAGAGCGACTATGGAAGGACGATAAATGTGTCGTATTTGATATTGATGTAAAAGGTGCTACCAACATAAAATCGGCTTTTCCAAAGGAAACCCTTGCAATATTTGTAAAACCACCCTCTTTTCAAGCATTGGTTAGCCGCTTGGAAATGCGTCGAACGGAGGATACAGAAAGTTTTGCAATGCGCATACAGAAAGCAAAAGAAGAATTACTGTTTGAGCATAGTTTTGATTCTGTTTTGGTGAACGATGAACTGACCACAACGTTAAGTGTTGCAGAAAGATTGGTAGAGCAATTTTTAGCAAAAAAACGATAATGGATAACGATAACTATATGGAAACACTTATCACCAAAGATATAAAAATTAGTGTAGAGGCATTTTATAGCGAGGAATACTCCAAACCGTCGCTACGTGAATTCATTTTTACTTACCAAGTCACTATCCAGAATTTGGGTGCATTTACCGTGCAACTCCTCAATCGGCACTGGTTTATTTTCGATACTGCTGGTTTTCTGCGCGAAGTGCAAGGTGATGGCGTAGTGGGTGAGCAGCCTATTTTGCAGCCCGGCGAATCCTATAATTATCAATCATGGTCGAATTTAAGTACAGAAATAGGGAAAATGTATGGCTACTACACCATGAGAGAGACCGCTCGCAAACAACAATTCAAAGCGTTAATTCCTGAATTTGATTTAATCGCCCCATTCAAATTAAATTAATCCACTCAAAAAAAATGGTAAAGACAGAAGAATCATCCGAACTCATACAAAGTAAATTAACAAAATCTGAACTAGGCTTACTTTTGGTACTTGCGCTAGTTCAATTCACCCATATTATTGATTTTATGATTGTGATGCCTCTCGGCGCACAGTTTATGACTATTTTTGATATTACACCCAAACAGTTTAGCTGGATTGTTTCCTCCTATTCGGCTACCGCTTTTCTAGCTGGTTTTTTAAGTGCCTTATTCATTGATCGCTTCGACCGAAAATATGCTTTACTTGTCCTTTATTTAGGTTTTATTTTAGGTACTTTTGCTTGCTCACAAGCAAGTAGCTATGGTTTTTTTCTACTAGCTCGAATGTTGACAGGTGCATTTGGAGGCGTTCTGGCTGCGCTTATTTTATCTATCGTCGGCGATGTCATTCCATTCTCTCGACGCGGTAGAGCCATGTCAGTTATTATGACTGCCTTCTCCGCAGCTTCTGTTATTGGCGTACCACTGGGACTTTACTTAGCTGCACAATTCAACTGGAAAATGCCTTTTTTGGCTACTGCCGTTTTTTCTGGTATCGTAGGCATACTTATTTTCTTTGTTGTGCCTTCCATGAAAAAGCATTTACAAGAGAAACAAAACCGAGAACATCCTTTTTTTGTAGTAGCCAAAATCGCACAAAACAGCAATCAGCTTCAAGCGTTGCTCTTCAATGTGGTGCTAATGCTAGGTCACTTCACGATTATTCCTTTCATTGCGCCCTACATGCAACTAAATATTGGTTTTAGTGATTTTCAAATTACTTATGTTTATTTGATAGGAGGGTTATTGACTGTTTTTGTCTTGCCTGTTTTTGGAAGGTTATCTGATAAATTTGGTCATGCTCGCGTATTTGCTTTTGCCAGTCTAGGCGCAGTGTTTTCTATATTTGCCATCACTAATTTACCACCAGTCTCTATCCCGTTGGCATTATTAGTTACTTCTTCGTTTTTTGTAGTGGCAAGTGGTCGGAATGTACCTGCATTGACGCTTATCACCTCAGTAGTTCGTCCTGAAAATCGGGGTAGTTTTTTAAGTGTTCGTTCCTCCATCAATGAAGCAGCATTGGCACTGTCCACCATTATTGCTGGCTCTATCGTAACAGAAGGCGAAGGAGGTGCGTTACAAAATTACCCTCTAGTAGGTTATATCGCTATGGCAATGAGCCTATTAGCTATTGTGTTAGCAAGAAGAATACAGACTATCAATTAAAAAATCGAAAAGCGGCTTCCAGTCCAAAGACGGAAACCGCTTATACATTTCACGAAAATTAGCTCATTACTTGATAGTCATGTTATCAAAGCGATAGAGTTGAAAATATTCAATCAATCCAATTAATTTTTCAGCATATCTAGGGTCGGTGGCATAACCTGCTTTTTTTAAGCCATACGCCCAACCTTTATAATCTGTTTTTTTCAACTTGTGCAATCCTTTGTAGCGGTCTCCCATTAAAAGTTCAGAATGTACCCTAAAACTCTCCCAACTAGAATCAAACACCCTGAACATGTCATAAACACTATCGTCCGTGTAATTTCTGCAAGTGCAACCTTTGCATTTACTCTTGCATTTGATACCAAAATGATTGTTCGATTCCAACGCTAATCTACTTTCTCCAGCATTTGATTCTAGTAGCCCTTGTGCCAGCGTAATGCTTGCAGGAATACCAAATTTCTGTTGCTCCACAATCGCACTTTTTGCAAACCGCTTAATATACTGCTTACAAACGTTCATGTGATGCTCTACTACCTCAGTATCAACTTTGTTTTTCTGCGCATAAGTTGGATTTAACACAAAACCAATGTTAGAAAAGGTGTTGGCTGTTCTATCCTTCCACACTTGCTTAGTGCCATTAGTCAATTCATCCTCTACAAAGTCAAAAATTAATGCTGTATTCACAGCCGAATCTGTTACTTTACCACTCGTTAAATGCGCATCTCTTGATGCCAATTCTGTTGTTGGAGCATTACTTCCTTTCAAAGCAAATTGAACGCTCACATCCTTTGCGACTAGAAGATAAACTCCTAGCAAAATTGCGCCGAATTTCAATCCGTAGCGACTGAGCAAATAAGCCAGCCACACCAGAGCAGGGCGCACGGGTTTGTAAATTTCATATTTCACCATAGCTAAAACAATTTGTTGTTAAAATTTCACCAATTAACTCAAGATTACAAAGTTCTTTTGAAAAAGTCAAGCCCTGTTCAAAGATTACATTTTAATCTATCACTTTTTTGACGCAATATCACATGGTTAAGTAACAAAAAAGTTTTCAAATAAAAAGAAAATATTTTTTTCCACAAGCATTGTGGAAATTGAGTTAATATAAATTGTGTTACTATTAACTTTAGTTTACTAACTTTTACTATTCCATCTTAGAAAGCATATTTATAATCAATATATTGTCATTTTTATTTTTATTTACAATTCAAAGAAAATGTTTAAAACGGTGTTCTTGTCAGATTAAATTCAAATTTGCGTAGCTTTTTCACATTTATTCTGTTATTTCGCAGTTGGAATCACTAACAATTTGACTGAAGAATGGCAGATATTAGAAGAATTGCAGTCTTTACCTCAGGTGGAGATGCACCTGGCATGAATGCAGCCATCAGGGCAGTAGTTCGTACTGCTAGCCACTACGATTTACATGTTTATGGCGTTCGTAGAGGGTATCAAGGCATGATAGAAAATGATGTCAAGCGTATGGAAACGCGCGACGTTGGTAATATCATACAAAGAGGAGGAACTATTCTCAAAACAGCGAGAAGTAAGGATTTTATGAATCCCGTAGGTAGAGCAAAAGCCTACGATACGCTCAAAGCACATGATATTGATGCCGTTGTAGCCATCGGTGGCGATGGTACTTATACGGGGGCGATGATTTTTTCGGAAGAGTACGACATTCCTTTTATTGGTATTCCGGGAACGATTGATAATGATATTTTTGGAACAGATTACACGATTGGCTATGATACGGCAGTCAACACAGCCATTGAAGCCGTAGATCGCATCAGAGATACCGCAGACTCACACAATCGCCTATTTTTTGTAGAAGTAATGGGACGACATGCAGGATTTATTGCCTTGAGTGCAGGTATAGGTGGTGGTGCAGGCTGTATTCTTGTGCCTGAATATGATACCTCCATTGATGCGCTTTGCGATGTGCTAAAAAAGGGCGTTTATAAAGATAAATTGTTCAGTATTGTTATCATAGCAGAGGGCAATAAAAATGGCGGAGCTGCTGAAATTGCTCAAAAAGTTCAGGAACAGTTCAATTTTTACGACTCAAAAGTAGCAGTGATTGGACACTTGCAGCGCGGTGGCGCACCTACTGCTCTTGACCGCTTATTAGCAAGTCGCTTAGGTTTTGGAGCAGTGGAAAGACTTTTGGCTGGCGAACGCAATGTAGCATTAGGTTTAGTGAATGATGAAGTTGTGGCTACGCCATTTAAGGAGGCTATTTCAAATAAGAAGGATTTGAATAAAGAACTTCTGCGTATGGCAAGTATTTTAGCACTTTAGTCGAGCATACAACATTCGATATTTTCCATTCAAATCTTCATGTAGCTGAACATTAAATGTTTTGGAGGTCAAGATATGCTCTACTTCCAAAGCATTAAATTCATTCAATTCAAAAAATAGATGCCCATTGTTAGGTAGCTTTTGAATTGCCAACTCAGCAATTAAATCATAAAAAAGTGTTGGCTTGGCATCTGCTACAAAAAGGGCTAAAGCCGGTTCATACTGTTTAACAGAAATTGGCATTAATGCTTGCTCGGCATAAGGAATATAAGGTGGATTGCTTACGATGATATTGATATTATTCAACTGCTTCCAACTAGATTTATTACGAATGTCCATACATCGAAAATCAATTTCTACATTGTTATTTTCAGCATTCTCCCGTGCTACGCTCAAAGCATTTTCACTCACATCAATAGCAATGACTTTTGCGTTGGGTAAGTTTTTTTTCAAAGCAATGGCAATACAGCCACTCCCCGTACCAACATCTAAGATAACTCCAGAAAAAGAACGACCTATTGTTTGAATAAGTAAATATACCAATTCTTCTGTTTCCTGACGTGGAATGAGTACGTCAGGCGTCACTTTTAGTTTTAATCCATAAAAATCAGCTTGCCTAAGAATGTATTGTACAGGTTCATGCTGTAACAAACGCTGTGTAATTTCCGCTAATCGAGAAAGATAAGTGATGGGAAAATCCTTTTCACTTGCTTGTCCAAAAATGCTAAATTCATCTTCAAAGACAATCTTAGCTATACTTTTGGCTTCGCCAGATTCATATATTAGTTCAAGTTGATGAACAAGTGCATTAAACGTATTTTTAATACTTAATTTCATGGTAAAAAGTAGCGGTACTGAATTTCAAAAATTCAGTACCGCTAGGCTTGTTGACTATAATAATTACCCTAAACGGCTTCTAAAATCTTCGTAAACGAAGGCGCGTAGCAGTTCAATCGTTCCATCTTCTTTTTTCAAGCAAATGCTTGGATGTTTCACACCATTGAACATAGTCGTTTTGACCATAGTATAGTGAATCATGTCCTCAAATATTAGTTCTTGACCTACCTTTAAAGGTGTATCAAAAGAATATTCCGCCATGTAATCACCTGCTAGGCAACTCACACCACCGATGCGATAAGTTGGTTTTCCCTCAACTGCATCCGTTGCTCCTGTAATTTTAGGACGGTAGGGCATTTCTAGTGTATCAGGCATATGCGCCGTGAAAGAAACATCTACGATAGCAGTTTGAACACCTCTATTCTCAACAATATCCAATATGGTGGACACCAAAGTGCCTGTCTGCCAAGCAATAGCACTACCTGGCTCCAATATGATGTCTAAGTTTGGATAACGCATCTTGAAGTTTTTTAGGACTTCAATTAAATGAGCAACGTTGTAATCTTTTCTAGTAATCAAATGACCGCCTCCCATGTTGACCCACTTTAGTTGAGGTAGCCATTGTCCAAATTTCTGTTCAAAAACCGCTAACGTTTTTTCTAATTCATAAGAAGTAGATTCACAAAGGGTATGAAAATGTAGTCCCTCAATATCTTCTGGTAGCCCATCAGCAAAAGCTACTTCTGTAACCCCTAAACGCGAGCCTTTGGCTGCTGGATTGTACAAATCTGTCGTTACTTCTGAATATTCAGGATTAACACGAATGCCACAGGAAATTTTTTCAGGGAAAGATTTTACCTGCGCTTGATACTTTCTGTATTGATGCACAGAATTGAACGTCAAATGGCTGCTGTATTGCAAAAGTGCTTCAAAATCATCTGGCAAGTACGCCACTGCGTAAGTATGCGCTTTTTTGCCCATTTCTTCATAAATCAATCGAGCTTCATTTAAAGAACTAGCAGTTGCACCGCTCAGATATTGCCCCACCACTGGAAACATTCGCCAAGTGGCAAAGGCTTTCAATGCTAAAATGATAGATACGCCAGCCTCTTTTTGAACTGTTTGAAGAACCTCTAAATTTTTTTTAAAAGCTGCTTCTTCTATCAAAAAATAGGGAGAAGTAATGTGTTCATTGTTATACTGCATGAAAATACGTTAGTCTAATAGTTTAATTGTTAAGTTAATCAATCTTTCATAATATCAACTAAATCACTCACCCAACAAAAAAATAATCAAAAAAGTTATAGCTCTAAATCAATATTTACCAATTCATGCCAAGGCAAACCTACTTTACCTAGCATCGCTAAAAAAGGGTCTGGATTAAATTCTTCCACATTTTTCACGCCAGTACCTGACCATTCACCTGTTAGCATCATCATTGCACCAAGCATAGCAGGTACACCTGTTGTGTAAGAAACACCTTGTGTTCCTGTTTCTTTGTAAGCGGCTTCATGGCTACAGTTATTCCAAATATAGTAGGTCTTTTCTTGACCATCCTTTATACCTTTAATGCGGCAACCAATCGAGGTCTGACCTGTGTAATTTGTGCCAAGTTCACCAGGGTCAGGCAATACCGCTTTCAAAAACTCCAAAGGAACAACATCTATTCCCTTATATTTTATGGGTTCAATACTTGCCATGCCAATATTCTGGATAACGCGAAGATGGGTCAAATACTCATCGCCAAAAGTCATCCAGAAACGTGCACGCTTTAATGTTGGAAAATTCTTCACTAATGATTCTAGCTCTTCGTGATAAATCACATATGATTTTTTTGGTCCAATATTGGGATAAGTAATCATTTTACTGATAGCGTGAGGCTCTGTTTCCACCCATTGTCCATTTTCCCAATACTTTCCTTTTTGTGTGACTTCACGGATATTAATTTCGGGATTAAAATTAGTGGCAAATGCTTTACCATGATCACCAGCATTGCAATCAATAATATCTAAGTAGTGCATTTCATCAAAATGATGTTTAGCTGCCCTAGCGGTGAAGACACTCGTTACGCCTGGGTCAAAACCACAACCCAACACTGCTAATAAGCCCGCATCTTTGAAGCGTTCCTGATAAGCCCACTGCCAACTATACTCAAATTTTGCCACATCTTTAGGTTCGTAATTGGCAGTATCCAAATAATGTACCCCTGCTTGTAAACAGGCTTCCATAATGGTTAAATCTTGATAAGGTAGTGCTACATGTATCACCATTTTAGGTTGAAAATGCTTCATAAGTTTCACTAATTCGGGTATATTCTCGGCATCAATTCCCGCTGTTTGAATGTTGCGATGTCCCGTGGCTTCCATGACATCTCTAGCGATGATGTCGCATTTTGACTTAGTTCTGCTCGCTAACATAATTTCGGAAAATACTTCTGGATGCTGTGCACACTTGAACGCCACTACTCTACCTACTCCTCCAGCACCGATAATCATTACTTTTGACATGTACAATTAGATTTATGATGATTTAAAATTTTCAATTCAGCAACAAGTCTTTTACTTTTGAACTTATAAGACGAAGTTAGTTTGATTTTGATATTTTTAAATTTATTTTAAAGTAAAGAAAAAGTTGTTTGAGTAAAAAATAATTATGAAAAAAAATAAAAAAATAAAAACTGAGGAATTTAATCCAAGTGGAGTAGGTATTAATAATGGTCATTTTATTGGTTTACCATACGAAGAGGAAGAATCAGAAATTGTGCTGATTAGCGTGCCTTGGGATGTTACAGTATCTTTTGGAGAGGGTACCTCAACTGGAGCTAAAAACATTTTAGAATGCTCGCCACAACTAGATTTGTATGACGAGGACGCTCCAAATATCTGGAAACGAGGTATTTATTTGAGACCTTTAGAAAGAGAGGATTTAAGTTGGAATGAGCAATATCGAAACCGAGCAAAAGAGTACATCCAGTTTTTGGAGCGAGGTGGAGAAATTGAAGAAGACCAAGCTATGCAAAACATGCTTTCTAGTATTAATCGAGCTTGCCGAGAATTGAAAGACTATGTAAAAGAACAAACTACTGCCTTGCTTAAGCAAAATAAAATTGTTGGCTTAGTCGGTGGCGACCACTCCACCCCATTAGGATTTTTGGAAGCACTTGCCGAGAAATATACTTCTTTTGGCATCTTGCAAGTGGATGCCCATATGGATTTGCGCAATGCCTACGAAGGGTTCAAATACTCTCATGCTTCTATTTTTTACAATGCTTTGCAAATTCCCAATATTAGCAAAATAGTGCAAGTCGGCATTAGAGATTATTGTGAAGAAGAAGTTCAATTTGCTGCCCAACATAAAGAGAGAGTGGAAGTATTTTATGAACATCAAATACGAAGAGCGCAATTCAGCGGCGTTAATTATGAGCAAATAATAGAAAAAATAGTGAATGCGCTCCCCGAGAAAGTATATATCACGGTAGATATTGATGGACTTGACCCTTCACTTTGCCCCAACACAGGTACGCCTGTGCCAGGAGGTTTGCAACTACAAGAATTGTTTTACTTACTTAAAGCGGTAGCAGATAGTGGCAAAACCATTATTGGTTTTGATCTTTGCGAAGTTGCTGGCACTGACCATCATTTGGACGGTAACGTGGGAGCTAGAGTACTCTACAAACTTTGCTGCATGGCAGGTCTGACTAATAAATAAGTAGTTTTAATTAACTGAAGCCTTAGAAGGCTTCAGTTAATTCCGCGTAATAGAAATCAATAGGTTTTAGTGCCTACTCAAAAAACACATCCATTCCAATAAATATTTGGCATCAATTCAAAAAAAGATTAATCTTTACCTTTATCCTCAAAATTTTCATAATTTTACGCCACTAATGTTAAAAAATTCAATACAATGATGAAATCAATTTTACTTTCCTTTTTTTCCTTATACGCAATAGCTATATATGCGCAAAATAATGTTGTTTTCAAGATTACTCATCAAGAAGGTAAAGTATTGGACGGTCGCCTTTTGCTGATGCTCTCTAATAATGATGAAGAAGAACCCCGTTTTCAAATCTTAGATGGCCCGAACACTCAACTCGTTTTCGGTATGGATGTAGAAAACTGGTCAGCAGGCATGCCAGCTACACTGGATGGTGCGGCTTTTGGCTATCCTATTCAAAGTCTTCACGAAGTCCCTCCTGGAGAATATAACGTACAAGCACTTTTACATTTGTATGAAACCTTTAACCGCGCTGATGGACATACCGTGAAATTGCCAATGGATAGAGGGGAAGGGCAGCAATGGAATAAAGCTCCTGGTAATATTTACAATTTACCCAAAAAAGTTATTATCACTGCAAATAGTAGGCAAATTATTCATATTGAACTTGACCAAACTATTCCACCTATTGAGCCACCAAAGGATACAAAATACATCAAACACGTTCAAATACAATCTAAATTGCTGACGGAGTTTTGGGGCAGACCCATGTATTTAGGGGCGCATGTGTTACTACCTGAAGGGTTTGAGGAACACCCAAATGTAAAATATCCATTGGCTATTTTTCATGGGCATTTTCCTTATGACTTTGATGGCTTCCGCACTACGCCACCAGACCCAAATTTAAAGCCTGATTATAGCCCACGTTTTAAACTTGAGGGCTACAATAAAATTATTCAGCAAGAAGCCTACGATTTTTATAAAATGTGGACTGGACCCGATTTCCCAAGAGTGTTAGCTATTGAAATTCAACATGCCAATCCTTACTATGATGATTCTTACGCCGTTAACTCCGAAAATTTAGGCCCTTACGGCGATGCTATTACTTACGAATTAATTCCTTATATCGAAAAACAATTTAGAGGTATTGGCAAAGGTTGGGCGCGCTTTACTTATGGCGGTTCAACGGGAGGTTGGGAAGCCTTGGCAGTGCAAGTAAAATACCCTACCGAATATAATGGTTGTTACGCTGCCTGCCCTGACCCAGTAGATTTTAGAGCTTATGGTTTGGTGGACCTTTACAGAGATAAAAACGCCTATTACTTAGATAGCCCTTTCAAGAAAACACTGCGCCCTGGTCATCGCGATTACTTAGGTCAAGTGGACGCAACGCTGTACGAAATGAATATGCGCGAACTGGCTTTAGGAACAAAGAGCCGCTCTGGACAGCAATGGGACATCTGGGAAGCTGTTTATTCACCTGTTGGTAAAGATGGCTATCCACAACGCATTTGGAATAAATTGACTGGAGACATCAACTCAGAAATTACAGAATACTGGCGAGAAAACTACGATTTGGCATATATCATTCAGCGTGATTGGGCAAAACACGGCAAAGATTGGGCTGGAAAAATCAATGTCTATTGCGGTGATATGGATAACTACTACCTCAACAATGCCGTCTATTTGATTGAGGACATATTGAAATCCTTTAAAAATCCAAGTTATGGTGGCGAAGTTACTTATGGCGACAGGGCAGAGCATTGTTGGAATGGCGACCCTACACAACCAAATTATATTTCGCGATTGCGTTATCATAGAATGTTCATTCCAAAATGGGCAGAGGAAGTAAAAAAACGTGCTCCCAAAGGTGCTGACTTGACTTCTTGGCGGTATTAGTCAGAGAACATTTACTCCATTACTAATGGGCTAATCTTCGGTAATTCATCTATCAAGACCTAGTTATGGAGTAGTTCTTCTTACAAAAATCATAAAAAGTTGTAACTTTGAAAGGAATAAACCGATTACCTAATGGAATTTAACGCTTTTAAACAAACACTACGCAATGACTTGATTAATGGGCAGCCACAGCAAGCGATTGAACGTTTGCTTGAAATTTATGATAAGATAGGCGGTGAATCTCAATATGAAGTAATTGTGTTGGCTGGAAGATTAAAGCGATTGCGAGATAAAGAAATTGCAGGTGTTCTGAGTACTGAAGAAGTTGACCGACAAACCAATGCCATTAAATATAACCTGCTTCAATTAATTGACCAACTACATCAAGACCCTGCTATTGCTAATCATTTTGGCTTAGTCATTCCTAAAACGAATACCAAATCTTCACAAAATCCTACTCCCACTTCCTCACGATGGTTCATTTTGGGCGGTATTGTATTGACAATCGCTATTCTATTTTATGTTTTTAACCTGCCACAAAAAGCAGATATGGTTCCAGATATTGCCATTGAGGAAAAAAAGGAACAACCCGAGGAAGATAAGAAAGCAATAGATCATGCCACATCAAGTATTGTCGAAAATACCAAAACGAATAATCCCATAAAACAACCCGACAAAAAGACACCTGAACGTGAAATCGTCGTAACTCCTGAGATAGAAGAAACTGTTGCAGACGATAAATCAAGAGTAAGAATAATCAATCCCGAACTGACTATTGTCAGGAAAACAGAAGCTATCAATAAAGCTATTAAAAAATATACCAAAGAAAATCCAGGTGTTTTATCTTTAAATACTCCTTTAGAAAGTAGCATTGCAACTGGCATAGAAGCTGATTTCTACCAGATTCAGTTGGCACGCTTGGGCAGGCTAACCATTCTGATAACGCCTAAAAGTACCGACTTGCGAGCAAGAATAGACATCTTTGATGACAGAGGCAATCGAATTTTACAAAGTATAGCCACTGAAAAAGGAGCTATCATCAAAGAAACTTTTACTACACAGCGACAACAATACAATATTAAATTAGAAAGTTACCTTAAAACCACAGGTAATTATACGATTGAGGCTTACTTCGAGTAATTAAGTAATTAGTCTTATTGTAAAATTACAGCGGAGATTTACCTTTAATATCACTGAGTATAAACCGGCTAGTTAATCTTGATTAATTTTATAACTAAAGCTCAGATTAATCTGTCGTCTAATACGCTGCCGCTCGCTTTCTGTTAAGAAAGTAGCTCCATTAATAACCATGCGATCTATACGAGAATTTAAAATGTCTGCAACATTCAAATTAATGATTCCTTTTCGTTTGAGTATTTCTTTGCTCAATGCAAAATCAAAATAATACAATGCTTTCCTGCGACCTTGAGCTATATTTTGTGGTGCATTATAGTTAGCTCGAAATTGTAATGCAGTAGTTTTATTAATATCAAATTTTGATGTTTTTCTAGTGAACCAACTAAAGGTTTCTGCTGTAAACTGCTCATCAATATTACTTCCGTCCGTATTAGCATTAAACATATTAAAATTAAAATCGAATTTCCACCAAGAAGTAATTTTATAACTACTTATGAACTCTAACCCTAGTGCTTGCTCATCAACTAAATTTTCAGGACGTGTTTCAGAAAAACCATTTTCATCCACCTTGCGGATTCTTTCGATTTTATCATCCGTGTGACGGTAGTAAATTGCAGAGGATAAAGACCCTTTTTCAAAATATTTAATATGCCCTAGTTCAATAACATCACTAAATTCAGGATTCAAATCAGGATTACCACTAAAGAAATTTCGATTATCAGAAAAAGTTACGAAAGGGCTTAAATCATCATAAACAGGTCGTCGAATACGATAACTATAACTGAGTTGGAGGGCATTATCCTGAGGTAAATCGTATGTTAAATTAAAACTTGGAAATAAATTATTATATTTTCTAGGATTTTTTTCTTTTGTCCTTTCTAAAATCGTTTCAATATTAGTCCACTCAGCTCTTAATCCAATTTGATAAGAAAATTTTTCATATTTATCTGAAAAAATACCATACGAAGCTGTAATTCCTTCTTTATAGATGAAATTGTTATCTAAGTTAGGTAATGGAATAAAATTACCCATTTCATTTTGCTCACTAACCAAATAATCGTTATTCATATCTCTAAAACTATAACGAAAGCCCGTTTCTAGTTTTTTACTTTTTCCAAATGGATAAATATAATCCAATTGCGCCAAAAATAATGTTTCATATTCATAATTTAGAGAAGTCTGTACTAAACTACCTTCTTTAAAAGGGTTTCCATTTGCAAAAAAAGCATCCTGAGTATAAACTTGATCTGATTCCTCCCAATGGTCAAAGTATCTAATTTCAGCATTTAATTCATGATTTTTTTGATTAAATAGTTTTTTATAACTTAATACGTATTCTGAAATTGGTTCTATTTCATCTTCATTTTGATTGCGAAATGTATTAAATTGTAAATTATTTTGATTAAACGTAAAGTCTTGATACTCAATATTACTAATGCGTTTCCCTCTTGAACTGCTATGCATGTATGAAACGGTAAAAATATCTTTCTCTGTAAGAAAAAAATCTAAACCTGCTCTTATATTATTAAAAAATCCAATGTGTCTTCCATCAAAGGTTTGTGTCGTAATAAAAGTGGTATCTTCTACATAGACTTCTTGATAAATATTACCGATATTAGGTATTTTTCTATAATTCAATCCATAGTTCACAAAGAAATTCACATTTTTATAACGATAATTTAAATTAGTGCCCAAACCTAAATTTATCGGATTACCAAGCGTGCCTTCAAAAGAACCATTGAAACCATTTTTTCGTTCTTTTTTTAGTACAATATTAATAATACCCGCCATTCCTTCAGCCTCATATTTTGCAGAGGGATTCGTAATTACTTCTACGCTTTCAATCATACTAGCTTGAAGTTGCTGTAATCCTTGCGCACCCTTAAAACTCAATAGAGCAGAGGGTTTTCCATCAATGAGTACCCTAATATTACTACTCCCTCTAAGTTGTATATTCCCTTGCCCATCCACCATGACAGAAGGAATATTATTTAAAATATCCATTGCCGATCCCCCTGCATTACCCAAATCCTTACCTACATTAAAGATTTTTTTATCAAAGGCAATTTCCATAATACTTTTTTCGGCTTTGATGATAACTTCATCTAAATTTTGAGCATTCATGACTAATAAAATAGTACCAATATTATAATCCTTTTGATTACCCTCAATTTTAAAATTAGATATTTTAAATTGCTCATAACCAATAAAATCTACTAAAATATAATACTCGCCCTGTACTCCCTTGAGTATAAATTCTCCTTTATCATCAGAAATAATTCCATCTATCAATGAATCATCATTTGTTCGCATCAATTGGACGGTAGCGTAACTAAGCGGAGTTAAGTTATTGGCATCTATTGTTTTTCCAGTAATATTTATTGCTGTTTGTTTTTGAGCAAGACTACAGATAGGAAGACAAAAAATGATAATTAAATGAAACAATAATTTCATGTAATTTTGTTTTCGTTTTGTTACTAATTATTTAAAACCAAAGTTACGATAAAAGTTGGAGCAAATAGAGATTGGTAAAAATATAGCATTGAATTTAATATAACTACACTAAGATTAAACTGTTGATACAAGCTAAAACATAAGAAATATGGAGATTAATCAAGACAATTCTTGTAGAACACCGCGTTGGAAATTACTCAAAGACCAGCTAAACAACCTCAATCCTCAACATTTCTTGAAAGAAATGGAAGGAAAAAACAACGCTATTATTATTGATGTACGTACTCCAAAGGAATTTGAGGAAAACCATTTGGAAGGAGCTGTTAATATCAGCTATTTTGATGAGGAATTATGGAATAAAATTTGCACTTTGAAGCAATATGAATACTTTTTTATCTATTGTAAAACAGGCAGAAGAAGTATTCGAGTGTGTACGCTTATGAAAAACGGAGGTTTTGATATCGACAAGATATTTAACCTTGATGGTGGTATTACAGCACTCACAGATAACCTGAAGAGTAAAGTTAATTCAAAACATTAATTATAGCATGCTGAATTAACTTTACGTAGCATAATCAAGCCTCTTTTTTTATCCAATTTGTTCTTTTCTTAAAATATTTTTTCTCCACAACTAATAGTCCGAATGATTCACAGTCCTCTTTTGTGTGTTTAGCATGGTGCGCGCCGTGCGCTCTTAGAATGGCTCTTGAATAAGTGCTATCAAGTTGCTTAAACCATTTGAATCGTTGGTGAATGTAAACATCATGGATTAAAAAATAAATAACGCCATAAATAGAAATGCCAATACCAACAAAAAATAGCCAGAATGGACCAAAAGAAGAACCTATAATGTAACAAGCAGCACTTGGAATAGCAAAAACTAAAAAAAATAAGTCATTTTTTTCAAAAAAGCCATGCTTTTCGTAGTGTGGTTTATGATGGTCCTCATGCCAGTTCCAGAGCAGTCCGTGCATAACATATTTATGAGCAAACCAAGCCACAAATTCCATAGCTACTACTGTGGCAAGTGTGACAAAAACATAAAAAATAATTGTTTCCATCTTTTATAGTATCAAATTAAGTATAATAAAAAATGCGAATTGCAATAGCAACAATGTCCTAGCTACTTTGTTTTCCGTTTTAGGTGCTAAAAAGTGAAACAAAAGTAAGAGTAAAAAACTAATTAACCACCACATTAAATAGTTTAGAATTGGAACATTTACTGCTTCCCACTTCCAAAAATCGCAGTGAATGGCAACTGGCTCAATAAAAAAATCTAACAAAACCATGACACTAGCACTAACAGCAGCTTTTATAAAAAAACTTGCACTAGGTATTAAGCCATTAATAACCGTTCCTGAACAATAAACTAGCATTACCCAGTTAATACCCATAACTATGGGGGTATTCCAGAGTTTCCATCCGAGTGCTTCACCGTATTGATATGCACCAAATAATTGCCCTGTATTTGTACCGATGACTTCTACACCGAAGCCAACTAAAAAACAAAATATAAGATAACCGATGAACAGAATAGACCAATTAGTATGATAGGCAAGGACTATAGTTATAGAAATTAAAAGATTTAGTGGCGTAAGTAATATAAATTGTGGCGAATTAAATAAGCCAATTCCTATTGTACCGACTGTGTAAAATACAATTAATAAAAAACTACCAAGAGAAATAGGATTAGATGATTTATAAGTTGCAGTGTTATCCATTCAATAATTTTAATTTTTAGTTGTGCATCACTTCGTCCACTATTTTTGCTGATAGCAAACATAAAGGTATGCCGCCACCCGGATGAACGCTACCACCACAAAAATATAGATTACTAATTTGGTCAGAGAAATTGGCATGTCTGAAAAAGGCTGCCATTCTATTACTAGAACTTGTACCATACAACGATCCTAAATGCGACTGCGTTTTACTTTCGATTGTTCTTGGGTCAAGAATTGCTTCACATTCAATAAGTGATTCAATATCTATTTTTAATATTCTATTTATTTTTTCAATTATGCTTTTTCTAGCTACTGCAATCATAGTATCCCAATCCTGACCAGCATTAAATGGAACATTAATCATCGTGAACCAATTCTCACAGTCTTGAGGTGCATCATAAGTGTTGTATTTACTTGTAATATTGATATAGACTGTTGGGTCGCTGTAAATAATACCATTTTCTAAATCCTCAAACTCTTTTTTATAATTGTCACTAAATAAAATATTATGCAAATCTAATTCAGGAAATATTTTTTTTATACCCCAATAAAATATCAATGCAGAAGTAGATTTTTGTTGTTTTAATATTTTGTGTGGATGCTTTTGCTCAGGCAATAGTTTTCTATAAGCATTAAAAACATCCATGTTACTCACGATTTTATCAAAATAACGAGTTTCATCATTTACTTTAATTCCTATTGCTTTATTTTTTTCTACTATTATTTCTTCTACTTTCGTATTAAAATGAAATTTTACTCCTTTTTCCTTAGCTAGCTCATAAAGACTTTTTGTAATTGAATACATACCTGCTCTTGGAAAATATGCTCCAAATTCATATTCAAAATGGGGAATAATATTAAGTAATCCCGGTGCTTTATATGGATTAGAACCATTATAAGTTGCATACCGATTAAATAATTGTACTAATTTAGGATGTTGAAGTATTTTCTGATTTACCTCGTTCATAGATGAAAATATATCTAACTGAGGTAAATGAAATATAGCTTTTAAAACCTTGATATCCAACCATGTAGAAAGGCGATGTAGTGATTTTTCAAGAAAAATACGTCCTGTTAATTCATATTTTTTTTGACTACTGGCTAAAAGTTCTAATACTTTTCCTTTTTCAACAGAAAGATTTTCTTCTATGGTTGCTGCAAATTTATGTTTATCAGCAAATGCAGATAATCGCTTTCCATCTTCCCAGAAATAATTACAAACCACATCCAAGCGCTCATATTGAAAATGCCCATTCATATTTACACCAGCAACATCAAATAATTCTTCTACATATTGTGGCATAGTAAAGAGAGAGGGACCAGCATCAAAACGATACCCGTTTATGGAGAACTCTGATAATTTACCTCCAGGATAACTATTTGCCTCAAATACAGATACTTCATAACCACGGCTCGCCATACGCACAGCAGTAGCTATTCCTCCTATACCCGCTCCAATAATTCCTATTTTCACTGCGCTTACTTAGTTTTTGCAAAAGAACAATACTTTTTAATTTCAGTTCTAGCAATAGAACAATTTTTACTTATGGTTTAAAAAAGTAGCTTTTCTAAATAATGGTATTGAATACCAAACTGTTGTTTAAGTTCCTCTACTTGTTGGAGTGCATCAGGGTTTGGATAGTTGTTTTTTGTGCCAACTATCATCAGATTCTTTCCTGTATGCTCGCTTGAGATAAATTCAAATACCTTAGTGCTATATCCATAATATTCCATGATTAAAGCTCGAATACCGTCAGTAATTAGTTCCGCCTGACGTTCTTCCAGAATACCGTGTTTAAGTATAGATTGAAAATTATTGTGCTTGTTCATTTGCTTTCTAACCTGTTTGTGGCAGCATGGAGCACAAACAATAAACTGAGCATTGGATTGAATACCTTTAGCGATGGCAATATCTGTGGCTGTATCACAAGCATGAAGTGCAATTAATACCTCTATTTTTTCAGAAGAATAATCCTTAATATCCTGTGCAATAAAAGATAAATGTTCAAATGCCATCTTCTGAGCAAGGTTGTTGCAAAAATCAACTAAATTAGGTCGTAACTCTACCCCAACCATGTTGATGTTCCAACCTAGTTCATGCGTCAGATAATCATAAAGTGCGAAAGTCAAATAACCCTTTCCACTACCCATATCCGCAATGTGAATTGGTGTTACCAACGGCTTATTGGTGAGTAGATTATCCATTATTTCGATATACTTATCAATCTGTTTATACTTTGCCTGTGCCTCTTTGAGAATTTGCCCTTGCCTGTTGGTAATACCCAATGCCTGTAAATAAGGGCGTTCAGGTGCAATGAACCGCTTTTTAGCTTTGTCATGGGCTAATGAAGTTGATTTATTTAAGGTAGCTGGCTGAGTTAAAAAACGAATATTGCCCTTTTTAGAAATTTCTAAGGCAATATTTTGAATACTTGTAAATAAATTGGCATGAAGAAAAGAATCAGGAATTTGTTGTCTTAGAAACGTCACTCCCTCTTCAAATAAGTAATTCCTTGTTTCATCTTTGGTTTTGTACCTAAAAGTACAGGATAGGTGTTTTTCGTTTTTTAATAAAATTAGTCTGACGTAAATATTTTGTAATTCCCCTTTTGTTTTTGGTTTACTAAGTGTCAATCTTATAAATTCATCATTAAATAAACTCTTTTCCAAATGACTCCAAAACGCTTCTATATTTTGAATCAATTTTATTGTATTTTGTTATAAATTTCTTCGGATAGCAGCAGCAATGGTCGCTAATTCTTCTTGAGAAAGTTGTAATTTAGGTTTCATAAAATTAATATCGTTCATTTCATTTATTGGCACGAGGTGAATGTGAGCATGAGGCACTTCCAGACCAATAACAGCAACGCCAATACGTTCGCAGGGAATACTTGCTTTCAGAACTTTGGCAATTTTCTTACTAAAAAGTATTAAACCTGTCAATAATTCATCTTCCACATTAAAAATATAATCAATTTCTTTTTTAGGAATAACCAACGTATGCCCTTTTACCAAAGGAAAAACATCTAAAAATGCTAAATAATCTTCTGTTTCCGCTATTTTATGGCATGGAATTTCTCCATTAACAATTTTAGTAAAAATACTAGCCATGATTGATGTAGTTTTGGATAGGCTGCTTTTTGAATAAAACAGCCTATTCTAATGTTACTTTAACTAAACAAAAATATCTAAAATTTCAAAAGATACTTTACCTACCGGTAATTCAACATTAGCAATTTCACCTATTTTTTTACCCAAAAGTCCTTTTCCCACGGGGGAAGTGACTGAAATTTTTCGCTCTTTCAAATCGGATTCTGATTCTGAAACCAAATGATAAACTAATGCTTTTTTGGTTTTCAGATTTTTAATTTTTACTTTTGTCATTACCCTTACTTCGTTAGTATCAATCTCGCTAGGGTCTAGCACGCGCGCACTGGCTACTACTTTTTCTAAATTATTGATTTTCAATTCTAATAAGCCCTGTGCTTCTTTTGCTGCATCGTATTCTGCATTTTCAGAAAGATCTCCTTTCTCTCTAGCCTCAGCAATAGCTTTTGCAGCCTCTTGTCTTCCATTTGATTTTAATTCCTCTAACTCTGCTCGTAGTTTGTCATACGCTTCTTGCGACATATAATGAATCCCCGCCATAACACTTTAGTTTTAGTTTTAAAAATACTTTGGCGTTAATCCACACATAGTGGATATACCAAAACTGTTTTACTTGATTATTCTATGATAAAATTTAAAAATTTTAGTACCCAGAAATGAATAATTAATTTCTGAATTCTAATACGCACCGATTTATAAGGTGAAATCTTGCGATTGAGGATTAGTTATTAATTTTTTTATCTAACCATTTTAATATCAACATATATCTCGCTCGATTTGTAAGAATAATTCCTCCTTACTGCCTATAAAAATGCAAGGACGTTTCTCTTAGTATAAGATTTAAGAGAAACGTCCTTATCATGTCTATTAATTACAAAGATACAAACTTTCTATTAAGTAAGAAAGTTTTTTTTGCTATTAAATATTTTTTTTACTAACTACAAGCTAATTCTCACTGAGAAATTATGCGTGCCATCCCAAAGACGAGTTTGACGGTAGGCATAATCAATACCTAATGTATTACTTTTATTTTCCTTACTTAACGGGATATTAAAGCTCATTCCAGCGCACAAGCCTGTGTAAATAGAAGCAATTTCTACGTTACTAGAACCAAACTCATATTTGTAGCCTCCTCTTACTTGAAAAAGATTATTCAAAGAATATTCAATACCTCCGCCAAATTGATCTTGAGAAAATGAATTAGAAGTAAAGTTACCAACTACGGTAAGTTTATTCATTTCATCGAAATTAATATCGTAAGCTAACCCTATGTTTAGTGCCGAGGGCAACTCAAATGTGCCTGCGCGCTGATTTAGCGTAATTCTATAGCTGGTTTCACTGTTAGGTGCTGGTGATGCTACTGCTAAGCCTTGCCCTTGAAAACGCATAGGAGAACCTACATTTCTTAAAGAGATACCAAATTTGAAGTTATCTTTCGGACCAGTCACATACTGTACCCCTGCATCCAGTGCAATCCCAAAAGCAGATATTTCTTGAGTGGACTCGTTGATAGCGCGCACCAAAATACCAACAGATACCTTATTTTCAAAAGTATGAGCGTATCCTAATCCCAAGTGAAAAAAACTAGGTGAAAAAGTAGCTCCAGTACCTTCAGGCTGTTGTGTAGTTGTTACGGGAATATCGCCTAAATCCAGAGCCATAAGGCTTATACCAAATGCACCGTTTTTTCCTACTCTTTGAGCAATACCAAAAGCATTTTTATTAATGTTTGTGCCTCTTAAATAGAGCGCATGGCTCACATAAATATCTGTTTTGTTAATTCGACCAAGCCCTGCAACATTCAGACGCATAGCTTCTACACCAAAAACATTAGCCGTCGTCATAGAGTGTAATCCTGCACTTCTTGCCCAAGGATTCATCAGTAATTCAGAAGCGCCAGCTTCTCCTTGTCGGTCAGGATTTCCCGCATATAGCCCAGTTGTGATGAGTAAACTCAGGAGAAGTAAAAGTTTATGTTTCATAATTCATTGAAATTTAAGCCTAAAATAAACTAATTTTGAAGATTAGTTGGAGTAGAACATCATTTTAATGCCCTACTCCATAAATCAATACTATTATAATCCTGATGGGTCAAATTGGCGCGCTACGCCAAACCATTTAACGACTTTCTGTCCTAATTCACCTGCATCAATGTGAATTAAATACACTCCACTTGCTACCGGAATACCCTTGCTATTTTTCAAATCCCACTCTAAGGCAGGTGAAATTTGATTACGCTCAATGGCTCGATTGTTAGAACGAGGACCTGGTATGGCACCCAATTCATTTCTGTTATATTCACGAATAAACTTACCATCTAAAGTGTAAATCTTCACAACACATTTTGCTGGTAAATTTGTAATCTTCACAATATTGCTAAACTGTGAGTTTTCGTAAGCTGAATAACCATAGTATGGATTCGGTACAACATTGATATCGTCTAGTGGTGATTCTGCCGCTTGCGCATTTAATTCGGTTGCCTGTACCCCTTCTAACTTGAATTGATAAGTTGGATAACCATTGAATGCTCCTGTTCCTTTCACTACTTGATATGGATTATCCACTCTCAACTTAATAGTTAAATCATTAGGAATCAAGCCTTGAGCGTAGGATAATAAACGTTGACCTTGAGGAAGCACCGGAATAGCTGTCCAAGTAATATTTTGCAAGACATTTACCTTTCTTAGGGCAGGCTGACCTGGTGCTAGACGTTGACGCAATAACTCACATTCATCGTAAGGCTGCCTAGTTACATATATGTAGTGTCTGCCACCTAAAATTCCGTTAATTCTAAAAAAGTTATTAGCAGTTTCTGTGGTAGGTATATTAAGTTGGTCTGTTGGATTCCACATCATATCTCGACCTGTAAAGCCAGTAGCATTAATTTGGAAGCCACTAAAATTAATTACATTGCCACCATAAATTGAATTTTCCCCAAAGAAAATATTGAGTCGCCTACCCGTTTCCACATCAATAGCATAACCTGGAAACCAACCCATGCCTACTGTTCCACTAGCATCGGGGTCTGGCAAACCATCGCCATTAGTATCTTCTTTACTTACAGAAGGTACGTTTCTTAGGTCAAAAAATCTGCTATTACCTTGCGTTGGTACACCATTTATCAACTGGGCGTCAAAATTGTCGAAGGTTTCAATTACTACACAACGACTCCATTTTGATTTATCTGATGTGAACACAATATCTACATTGTTCAATTCACTTAACGGATTGTTGCTTCTAACAAGTGTACCACCATTACCACCAACAGACTGAGACCACGCTGGAGAAAAATAGCCGATACCAAGTTGATCTGGTCTTGATCTCCAATCGGTTAAAGTATAAGGTACAAACCAGCCTCTGCCAATTCTAGTTAATGCCTGTCGGGGGTCTAACACCTCATCAGGTTCTCCAAAGCCTGTTGCAACAAAGTTTGTAAATTGGTCTGCATCGTCTGGAATGGCATTAAACCAAAGCGGTTTAGTCAAGTCTTTATATACTACATCTGCACCGATAGCTCCATTAATTCTATCTCTAGTTTGCCCAACATCTGGTGTTTGACCAATGGCAACACTAAAGCCATATTCTGGTAGAATTTGGTCGTTCAATTCCGCAATCGTCTTTTCGGAGAAAAGTTCAACATTACGGTCATTATCAATCAATTTCCATCTTGCGCCTGGGTCAAGAACATTATTAGAAAGGTCTCTATCTACAAACGTAAGCGTAAATTTACCGTCTTTAACTTTGAATGGATTGAAGATACTAATATCTATTGGACCTGCTCCAGCATTATAGACAATTTCACCGTTGAAGCTACCGTTGAGAATCTTGTCTTTTGTTTCGTCGGACATATCCAAAAAGTTACTACCAGCACCTACACCATCAATACGAGTAATGACAGCACCATCACCATAATTAGCCTTTAATTCTTGATAAACCACTGGTCGAGGGATAACAGTGTAGAAAGGATTTGTACCATCGCCTATATTTCTTCGTCCTTCTAAATAAGGTTCTCGCTGACCTACTCCTGTTTTTGGGTCATAATCTTCGTAATTATTGTGCGCATAGGCTACAGCAGTAAAATAATATTTCTTGTGGTTAACGAGCCTTCTATCTCCTTCCGCAAATTGGTCCTCCGTAACTCTAAATGTGTTTTTAATACCTGTATTTGAGCCGTTTACTTTCAGTGTTGGTGCATAAAAAGTTTCTTCTAACGGACTTTCTTGCTCCACCCAGTTAAATATCTTACTAATATCGTTTCTTAAATCTGCTTGATACACTAGGCGTGCTCTATCTGGATTTTCCAAGTCACCCAATGTTACGTCAGGTCCAGCTAATTGATAAATTTTGTAGCCTTCAAATTTATATAAAGTATCTTTTGCAAACTCTGGAATTTGTAATCCTCTTTGTGCATATTGCTCGAAAGCGTTATTGGATTGAATAGTATCATTGGTAATCACGACAATAATTTCTCTGTCCAACTCTATAAAATCCAAATCTGGCGCGTCAGGTCCATCTGTCAATTCAAAACAGTTATCAAATAGTGCCTGCGCAATATCATCTGCAAATTGTAAAGCCTTAATATCGGGACATGGATAAAGTTGTTTTGGCACCCAAACTACACCGATAATTAACTCATTAACTGCTCCTGGATCAAGTCGGAAAGGTCCTGATGCTTGAATGGTTCGTCTATCCAAATTTGGGTCTGTACCCTGACTGCACATAGACCACTCATTACTTCTTGCAGGATTTCCTGGAAAAGCATATTTTATTGGTGCGCCATCTTGGTAAGCATCATCCCCGAAAGTGAAAGGAGAACCATCGCGCCATGAACCCGAAAGATAATTATAATATTCTTGCGCATTATTTGGGTCGGTTGTACCTGGAGGCGCACCACCAATACCTCTATTGTTGAAGTACGTAAAAGAAGACATCCCGATTTCTTCAAAGTTCTCATTCAAAGGTCCTCTGAAATAATCCACACCAAGTATAGGAATTTCCTCACAGTAAGTATTTGTACCTTGTTCGCAATTACAACCAGTGCTACCATCTACTGCATCAGAGTTATACACAAAAGCTAAACTACGAAGTGTATCACAACCCACATAATCATCTGTAAAACAGCCTAAATCTGGGTCAACCCACATTGCAAAAAACATACTATCAATACTTTCAATGGCACGATTAATCAACTTATAACGCTGAAAGGTCATGTCGTTGATTTGGTCATTTGTAGCATAGCTAAAGGCTTGCACTTGCACCTCCATCTGAATAGGATCGCCTCTTGTTTCAGAGTGAATATTTCCAGCATCATTATAAATCCAGAAAATCATCTCGTCTGGGTATTGCGGTTCAGGGCAACCTCTAATTTCAATGATTGGATAATCTCCTTGATCTGGTTCGTAAAATCCATCGCCATCTCTATCCCAGAAACCCGCTAAGCCTTGTGTGGTATTGGGTAATTCAAATCGGTGAATATCGAAGAAAAACTGATTGCCACGTGCAGGCCAGCCTCTAACATTTCTCGGAATAGTTCGAGGATCATACGATTTTCCTTCTTTTATGCTGGCTTCATAATTGCGTAAATGCTCGTCAATTTCTTCACCTGTAACGCGGAAAAAGCGATCCCACTTTGCACAAGTCGCTTGGTCAATTGTACCTGTAACAGGGTCCAAAGGACCTGGCCAGAAATCTGCTCTACCAGTAGAGCGTCCATAAGTTTGGGCTGCCACCTTTAAGTTTCCTGCTGGGTCAACACCACCTAACCAAACAGCACCTGCAAAAATAGAAGATACCTCTGGTTGACCTGCCGGCACTTTGGGCACCACGTAACGACCATCTCTGGAGTTCCACCAAACATCTCCTCCCGTCAAAAGTCTTGCACGGACATTGTTAATTGCTTGATCTATCTGTGCAACAGCAGGATCGCAGTTATTTCTAAATTCTACCTGCTGCTTTTTCTGTTGCTTTTGCTCCTCTTGGGGATTAATGTAGGCAAAACTTTGATTGACCACACTCAGTACAATAAAACTGAGCATTAAAAACTTTAGTAGTTGTTTCATATTTAATTCAATATAGAATTTAAAATGGAATTTAGTTGGCAAGCCGCTTACTGTTTTTAAACTTCATCACTTACCACTCAATTCTTAATCTTATTCTAGTTAAAAATTGTAAATAACTCCCCCAAATATTCTTCTAGGCAAAGAAAAGAACTCTGGATTCAAGATTGCCCATTGATATGCTGCTAAAAAGGACTCTACTTCACGAGTAGAGCCTTGTATGGTCGCTATTTGGTTCAACCCTCTAGCGGAAGCTAAATAACCATCATCGTAAGGCGAACCCGTTGCAGAGTAAACATTTAACACATTTTCACGGTCTAACAAGTTTGATACCCTGACGTAAGCGTTTAACCTTCCTCCTTTTGGCATTTTGAAATCTTTATCCACTCTCACATTTAATGTAAAAACCCAGGGTTTTCGCGCTCCATTCAGAGCACCCGTAAAGCCCGTTCCGTCTAATTGTAATGGCTGAATGGTAGCTGTGTATGGACGACCAGAAACAGCATTAGCATTTAAGTTTACCCCAAAGTTGGATAATATATCTGTATTACCAATTCTTGGACCATTGTATCGTTTTCCTGAGCCATAGCGATAATCTAATACTGCCACAAAGCGGTGACGCTCATCAAAATCCAATGGAATTAAGTTTCTAATGTTTCCTCTGGAAGTTAAACCTCTTTGAGAATCAGAATCAGAACCTGTACCATCTGCGAATTGTAGGGTATAATTGGCTTGCAAGGAAACATTACCCGTTCTTCTTAAATCATATGCTAATGAAAAACCTTTCACTGTACCAAAGTCAATGTTGTCATAAGTAGAATATTGATTGACAATGGGTACTGGAAAGAAAGTTCTTCGCTGAATCATATCTCGCTGTTCTTTGTAATAAGCGGATAATTTTAATGCGGAAGAAGCAGATAATTGTTGCTGAAAACCTACCTCATAGCTGATTGTCTTTTGAGGTTGTAAGTTAGGGTTATTGCGAATGCCTGTAAGGTCTGTGAAATAAAAGTAGTCATAGGCGGTGGCAATTGTATTGGATGGTGGACGAGAAGTCAAGATGTCGTAATGTGCAAAGAAGTTTGCTTGCTCGGAAATAGGAAAAGAAAATGCTAATCTCGGCATCCAGTTGAGTGTAGGTTCATAATCTTGAAAGGAAACTGATGGGTCAAAATCTCTACTTTTGATAAAGTTTGCCACAGAGTTCACACGATCATCTGCATAAGAAGGAAATACTAGACCACCTGGAAATATCTCAATCGGACTGTTGGCAGGAGTCCCGTTAGCAAAATACCATTGGTCGCCATCGCGATAGGCTTGCACTGCTGAACCACCATCGTTGACGTAAACTTTAAAATCATCACCAATATTTCCTGGACGCTCAAACTCACTGTTTATCGTATGAAAGTCTGATGCACCTTGAATTTCATACAAGGAATAAGGGTCTTTGAGAACTTGAGTATTGGCATCGTAACGTTCTACACGGAGTCCAACTCTAAAAATAATATCTCTAAAAGTAAACTTATCTTGAAGATAGGCGGCTGCCAGTATGGGTCTGTTAGGTGCTACGGGAAAAGTTCTTACGCCGTTGGCATCAGTAGCCGTAAAGAAATCATTGAATGTACCGTTAAATTCATTGCCTAGATAGTCGTAGCCATAATAGTTCAAAATGCCTTGGTCGTTCAACTCTTTAGCGGAGAACATACTTAAATCAAACTGGTCGGGGCGCAAACCATCTACATTGACAAAGCTAGTCAATGGCTGCCCAGTAAAATTGCGTATGCTTCTATAAAATTTATTATCAGGATTTTCTACTATGGAAAGCTCTAACAAAGCAGTTGTTGGGAATCCTGGCACTGTAAACGAAGCAATAGAGTCTGCATTTTCCGCAATCCCTTGTATGTGATTGTTGGCTTGTTGTCTAGCTACATCCCAAAGATTTCTTGGAAAAACATCATATCTTCTATTAATTCTTTGCTCATACCAAACGCCAAATTCTATGCTGTGTCTGCCCTTGTTGGAGCTACCTTTAGGAATAAAATCAAAAGAACTACTAGCATTGAAATTATATAAATCATTATTATTTCTTCTCGCTAAGTTATAGACCCAACCTACGTTGGTATGAAAACCCCAAGAATCTTCAAATTGGTCTGATATTCTTCCGTTCACGGCATAAAAATCATCTCGACCAAGCCCTGCTGAGGCACTAGGTTGTCCAAAAAAGAATACTATGCTATTAGGTACTTGGCTATTTAATCCTTCACCAGTGTTATTAATGTCGAGGGCATTATTGTAATTTGCTAGTACTGGATTGGATGTTCCAGGTGTATATCCACGTAAGATTTGTCGATAGTCTGTGTGAATTAGAGTTCCTGTAGTAGGATCAAAATTAAAAGTAGGAATCCACTCAAAATCAAAATTACCTACATAGCCATAGTCAAAGTAATTATCGCCGTGCCGAGTGTCCCCTCTAGTATTTCTTGTATTTTCATAGCCAAATTGGAGTGTATAAGAAGCATTTCTGATTGTTCCTGTGTTGTTTTCTTCAGCTAAATTACTAGAAAGGCGATGCCTTAGACGAACATTTCCTCTTAATAACTCATTGTTATCAGAAGGATTATTATGACTATTTAAAACTCTCCATCTATGCTCACCTCGAGTAGAACCTCGCGATACTATATTTCCTTGTGGGGTAAAGAAATCCTCGCTATTGCTGTAAGCTCCAGTGAAAGAAATGTCAATAGCATCTGTTATTTTTGCATCTATTTTTGCGTTGAGGTCATAACGTGTAAAATCTTCAAATGGTCTTACTCGTTGTGCTTGCACATCTTCTAATGTAGTAAAATCAGCAGCGACAAAAGGAGAGCGAACACCATTTTTAGAAGTTCTAATAACTACAGGACTGGCTTCTAATTTTTTCAATGCTTCATCTGAAACTCGGTATATGTCAGTGGCAGATGGGTTGTCATCGAGTTGATAAGTGTAACGCCCTGAAAGACGTATCCCAATCAAAGGCTGTCCAGAGGACTTTTTTAATAAAGGTCCACTAAGATTAAAACCAACTAAACGATTATTATAAGGATCGAATATTTCTGAAGTTTCCGCCTCGAAACCACCTGTCCATTTTCTATCGAATCCCTTAGTTGTTATAGAAATTACACCACCTGTTACGTCGCCATAGCGCGCTTCCACGCCACCTGTAATGACTTGTAACTGGTCTATTTCAGATTCTGGAATTAAGGCACTTGAACCTGATACCCGAACACCATCAATGTAGTAGTCAGTAGCATCTGTTCTCGAACCACGCACGGATATAGCCCTTCCTTCATCTGCAGAAGATAAACCAGCAGTAGTTGCCGCAATAGCATTGATATTTCTTAAAGGCAGATTTCTAATTTGTTCACTGGTAATGGTTTGCCCTTGTGTCGTATTATCTTGTTCTACAAGCGGAATACGATAGCCGATGACTTCAACATCATTTTCCAGTAAAATACCTGCGGATAATTTTACATCGAGCTTATTGCTTCTTCCTGCAAAAACTACAACCCCCTCTTGTTGTTGAGATTGATAGCCAGTGTAAGAAAAAGTTATTTCATAATTACCTGGGTCAATGGGGCTAATGTTGTAATTCCCATCAAAATCGGTTGTTGTTCCCCCAGTATATACTCCATTTTTGGTAATTAAAATAGAGGCTGAAATAAGCGGTTCACCACTATCAGCATCCGTTACTTTACCCATAAGAGAGGTTTGAGCAGACAGCGAAATAGTTAGCAAAAAGAAGAATGCAAATGAGCGTAGAATACGTATCATATGTTTTTATTTACTGCATTACAGTCAATGCTTTATACATAAACTAGCATTTAACTGAACAAAGATAACTTTGTTTATGAATTAACGAATTAAAGGTGTGGTTTGTGTATTATTTTGTTGATTAACTTTTATGTTATGCAATTTTAGGAAAAGATAAGTTGATTTCAAAAGAAGTTGACCAATTTTAATTGTTAAGAAAAAGAATGTAGCATTTAGGAAATTCAAAATGCTTAATAATTACCATGCAGCAATTTTATCTTAAAATTTGATAATCAAACGGTTATAAAGTAAATTAAGATAATAATAACTTTAAAACAGTTTTCAACACTTACTGTTACTATGACACAAAATTTAACAATTAAAATTTTTATTTTATGACACACTTGAAAGAGGGTGATTTCATTCCACCATTTAGCGGAAAAAACGAACTAGGGGAAATAATGTCCGCTGACGATTTCAAAGGGAAAAAATTCATTCTGTTTTTTTATCCTAAAGACGATACGCCAGGTTGTACCGCCGCCGCTTGTAGTTTGAGAGATAGCTACGACAACTTAAAAGCAAAAGGCTACGAACTGCTGGGCGTTAGTCCAGATAGTGAAAAGAAGCATCAAGGATTTATTAAAAAGTATGGATTTCCCTTCCATCTAATTTCTGACACCAACCAAGCAGTGATGAATGCGTTTGGCGTCTGGGGTCCTAAAAAATTCATGGGTCGGGAGTTCGATGGCGTTCATCGCACAACTTTTGTAATTGACGAAGCAGGAAAAATTGAGAAAATATTTACAAAAGTACGCACTAAAGACCACTCAGCACAAATATTAGAAGCGATTTCTTGATAAGACAAAAAATTATTTTGTATTATTGCAGGAAAACAAATCGAAATGAACAAACAAGTTTTCATACTTTTAGCTTGCTTAGCGATGACTGTATCCTCTGTTGCTCAAGAAATTGTTGAATTACCGATTAGTAAAAGCAACGAATATCCTACTTGGAAAGGCGAAGAGAAAGAATACTTTTCTGAAATTTGGCAAACGAAAGTCGTTACTAATGTGAGTAAACCAACTATGGAGGTTTTTCGCCCTGACCCAGCATTATCCAATGGAACATCCGTAGTCATTTGCCCAGGTGGTGGGCTTTATGCACATTCTATTGATAGTGAAGGTAACGACGTGGCTAAATGGTTGAACCAAAAAGGTGTAACTGCTTTTGTGCTCAAATACCGTCTTGTACCAACAGAAGGAGATGGTGTGAAACAACTCAATATAGACGGCTTAAAAGTGCAGGAAAACGCTAGTAAAATGCTACCTTTTTCTGTGGAAGATGCACTTAATGCCATAGAACATGTTCGCACTAATGCTAATGGTTTTGGCATTAATCCTGATAGAGTTGGCTTGATGGGTTTTTCAGCAGGTGGTGCAGTTACAATGGGTGCTACCTTTGGTGCGGAAGAAAAAAATAAACCCAATTTTATCGCACCTGTTTATGCTTGGATGAAAATTGTACCTACCTCCGAAGTGCCTACAGACGCACCACCTGCATTCATTGTATGTGCTTCTGATGATCCTTTAATGCTTGCGCCAGCTAGCGTGCAGTTATATTCCGATTGGTTGAGTAAAGGTAAAATCGCTGAATTGCACATGTACGCCAAAGGTGGACATGGCTTTGGAATGCGTAAGCAAAATCTTCCTTCCGATACTTGGATTGAACGTTTTGACGAATGGCTTACGGTTATGGGCTGGATGAAATAATAGTATCTTTACGAAGCCTTTTGGAATTTTTAAGGTTTTAAAAGGCTTTAAAATTTACTTCAATCTTTGTAAAGCTGTTTTTGCACTTTGATGTAAGAAGAAACGCTGTTCTTCAGGTTTTATAAGCAAACACTTTTTAAAAGCCTCTTTAGCAGCTTCCTTTTTTGATTGTATTTCATAAACATTACCCATTTCTAAGGCTGCTCGACAAGCAAAGTACCAAGGCTGATTTTGCCCTAGCTCTATTGCCTTCTGGTAATACAATAAAGCGTTGTCATATTTTTTGAGTTTATGACTAGTGCGTCCAAGAAAATAATACAATTCAATTTGATGGCGAGCTTGTTCCATTTTTTCATTTATCCTCAAAATCAATACATTGTAAGCCCTCTGATAATAGCCTCCATCGAAAAGTAATCTTGCTTTTAGTATATCGGGATGTGGAGCGATGCCAGTTTTGGCTTCTAAATAAGCTCCTTCATCTGCTTCCACAAGCGCAACTCCTTTATTTAGGGCTTCTTTCATGTATTGGGCATATCCTTCTGGTCTGTCGTGCACGAGTTCGTGCCAAGCAAGTCGCTTATAAGTTTCTTTGATATAGTTTTGTCCATCAAATTCTTTTAGGTATCGCTTTAAATATTGGTCAGCATCCATATCAAGGCGTTGTAATTTAGCCCTCCCTAGCATGTAGTCTAGGTAAGGGAAAGGAAAATATTGGCTTCCCTTTGGGTATTGTTGTAAAATTTCGATGGCTTTATCATTTTTCCCTGTTCTCATGGCTAGATTTGCCAACACAAAAGCATCAGTAGGGCTAGATTTAGGGGTTAATTTACTGTTATTCAAAATATTCCACGCGGTTTCATCGTCATTACCAAATTGTAGCATGACGTAAGAGTAGTAGATGTAAGTTTCTTTTTCAAACACAAAATCATTCTCTTTTGCATAATTAATTACTTCTTGTATTTCGCGCTTGCTTTGCTCAAAATCACCTTGCAGATTGGAAAAAAATGAGATGGCTTGCTTGTAAGGTAGTGAACTTACAAGTGCATGAAGAATCCCCAGATTTTTCTTGTTGGGCATAAAATCGGGAAACTTTTTTTCATTTTGGTCAAGTAAGGCAAATGCTCGATTAATTTCCATAAATGCAGACACATATCCCTCAACTTTTAGGCTTGCCAATGCCCACTGCATTCTTATATCTGCCTGCAAATAAAGATAATAAGGCGACTCAGTATCTCCTTTGCTAATGGCATTTAAGCGTTCTGTTTTGTTTGTTTTCATTTTATTGAGTTGCTCCTTGTTTTCGTCCAAATAAACTTTGAGCAAATCCATGTAATTTTCTAAATGATGAATAATAAGATTGTGCGGTTCTTGGGAACGCATTTTCTCCAATTGAACCTCTGCCTCTTTGAATCGAAGATCCATAATGTTATTATAGGCAGTTCTAGCAATCGGTGTATAATCAAAGTATCCTTTTCCATAAGTTGAGATGGATAACAGGCAGAAGGCAAATAACCATAACCAACACTTCATCGGGTAAAAATTTCTAATTCAAAGAAATGGGTCTTGACAAAGCCACACTTCATCAAGACCCAATATTACAACTAAAAATAAAACATAATTTATTGAACCTCTTCTTCTTGAGGCGTTATCATAATATTTGGATCAACAAGGATACGACCGCAATGCTCACATGCAATGATTTTCTTTCTTTGAGCAATTTCCAGTTTAAGTTGTGGTGGTACGTTATTAAAGCAACCTCCACACGAGTTGCGCTCTACTGTTACCACGGAAAGTCCATTGCGGTAGCTAGTTCTGATTCTATCATAAGCCTTGAGCAGACGTTCTTCTACATTTTTGCGCAGTTTCTCTGCTTCTTTGTTGAGTTTCTTTACTTGCTTATCCGTATCAATAGTAATTTTTTCTAATTCTATCTTTTTAAGGTCTAAATCCTTCTTTTTTGCTGCTACTTTGTCCTGATTATGTTTTAACGTTTCCGCCTTTTTCTCTAGCGCAATTTTATTTTCTTTAATGCGCTTCTCGAAAATCTTAATATCCAAACCTTGAAGTTCTATTTCTTTTAATAGAGACTCGTACTCTCTGTTATTCTTAATATTGTCTAGTTGTGCATTATACTTAGTAATAAGATTGTTTGCCTCCTGAATATTAGCTTCATTTTGCCTTATTTCGTCCTCAATATCTTTTACGTTACCCTCCAAGCGTTTTACACGTGTTTCTAAACCTGCTAATTCATCTTCTAAGTCGCCTACCTCAATAGGTAGTTCTCCTTTTAGAATTTCAAGCTCTGTTAACTCATTATCAATTAGTTGTAACTCATACAACTGTTTTAATTTTTCTTCTACTGTCAATTCTTTCTTAGCCATATCAATTAAAATGAAGATTACTTTAAGATACTAAACAAAATAATGCACAGGATTAGTGCTTACTTTTGTTGTATAAGTTGCAAAATTACTAAATTTTTTAGAAATCAAATCATTTAATAAATCTGAAGTGAACTGCTCGCTTTCGTAATGACCAATATCGGCAATAATAATTTTGCTGTCTGCATCAAAAAAATCGTGGTATTTATAATCGGCAGTAATAAAAATATCTGCTTTTTGAGCCATTGCCATAGGCAACAAAAAACTTCCTGAACCGCCACAAACAGCTACCTTCTGTATCAGATTATTTGAGAGTTGTGTATGTCGAATATATTTTAGTTGCATCCTTTCTTTCAAATAACTTAAAAAAGCTATTGCTGACATTGCTTGTGGGAGTTGCCCTACAATACCTGAACCAAAATTTGTCGTAGCGCTTTCTACATCAACTATTTCATAGTCTATAGGAAAAATAAATTTTTCGAGTTGCTGCTTCACCATCTTTTCATTGTGCAACGGCAATTTATATTCTAGCTTTACTTGATTATTTGTAATAACTTGTTGATGAACAAGAGTTAAACCCATATCGTTTGATAGCGAAATTATAGATGGAGCATTATTATCATCACTAAAAATATTTATTTTTTTCTGACCATTTTTAGGCGACAGCAAGACAGTTTGCTCTAATCCTAGTATCTCTGCAATTTTAGCGTTGACACCATTATAATAAACATTATCTAAATTTGTATGAATGGCATAAATCGCTAAATTATTTTTAATGGCTTTTATAAGCACACGCTCTACATAATTTTTACCCGTAATGCTTTTGATGCCTTTAAAAACAATAGGATGATGCGCCACAATTACGTTGCATCCTTTTTCAATCGCCTCCTCTAACACTGCTTCCGTAGAGTCTAAACAGGTGATAACACCTGAAATTTCTGTTTCAGAATTACCAACAATCAACCCAGCATTATCATAACCTTCCTGATAAATTGGCGGGGCAACTTGCTCCAAAAATCGGATTAATTCTTTTATTTTAGTGTTCATCACTACTACCTGTTCTGCTCAAAATCTTTTGTTCAATATTCGTTGTAGAATAGCCTTCTACAAAAGGTAAACTTTTTACCATACCCCCTGCTACAATCACCAAATCGGCACCAACAATAGTGTTAACTTGCCAGTCCCCCCCTTTGGTTAATACATCTGGTTGAATGGTTTCTATTAAATGAAGCGGTGTATCCTCTTCAAATTCAATAACAGCGTCCACAAATTGCAAACTCGCTAATAGGAACTTCCGCGTAAGGTTATCATTAATCGGGCGATGTGCTCCTTTTAATCTACTTACCGAACTATCTGAATTAATGCCAACGATTAGTATATCTCCCAAAGCTCTCGCTTGTGCAAGGTAATGCACATGACCATAATGCAAAATATCAAAGCAGCCGTTGGTAAAAACAATTTTTTTATCCATCAATTTCCAAACTCGAATAGCTTTACTAATTGTTTTTGGTGTATGTATTTTGGATACTATATTTTCCCACATCATTTTTTGTAATTATTGCCCTCTGCTTAACAATGTAAAATATTTTATTGAAAACAATTCATATGAACTTTTTGATGACATTTCTAGTCAATTTGTTTTTCCACAAGCCCACCCCTACATCGAGCACCCAAGGAAATCGGCTTACTGTTCGCTGTACCATTGTGCGTGTGCGTAGTTCACTCCAAAGTTTATCGTATAATGCTTTATCGTATTTCCGCATGAAATCAGCATCAAAATGCTGCTGCTGAAAACACTGAAGGGCTTGCTCTGCCGCCAATTTTCCACTGTAAATAGCCTGTCCAATGCCATCACCGGTAGCAGGGTCAACTAGGGAAGCAGCATCCCCGGCTAGTAAAAACCGTTCTCCAGAAACTTGCATTTTTTTCGAGCCAAAAGGCAAACCAAACCCGTTTAGCTTACCTTGTAACTGACTATTTTTGAGTTTTTCAGAAAGAATCGGCGACGCATCAATAAATTCTTGGAAAGCCTTTTTTAAATTTATTTTTTGCCTTGAAATATGAGTAGAGTGCATTCCTAGACCAACATTGGCGCGACCATCAGGCAAGGGAAACAGCCAAAAATAGCCCGGTAAGTGTTTTTTTTGAATATAGATTTCTGTACAATCCTCCTCAAGACCTTCTACATTTTTATAATACGCCCTTACTGCACCTCCGTAATGATGTAAATCCATCTTATAATTGGCTAATTGTTTGTTTACCAAAGAATGTGCGCCATCACAACCAATCACTATTTTAGCATTAAGTTTTAATATTGGAGAGCATTCTAATTCGATAATATCATCTCGTCGAACAATATTTTTTAGCGTATAGCCTTGAAAAACTTGAGTATTCGTTTCGTGTTTTACCAATTTAAACAACTGATAATCAAAATCTAATCTTGCACAGGTATAGGCTTTATTTACCCATTTAATTTCAATATACTCCTCGTCGTTGATCCAAAAATGGCTGCGCTTGGTAACACACTTTTCTGGCATCAAATCTAATGCTTGTACATAATTTATATTAAGTTGCTGCAAAGTCTTTACAGCAAGCCCTGGTATGGCATCTCCACAAATTTTATCTCTAGGAAAAGTCGCTTTATCCACCATAGCCACTTTAAGTCCGCTATTAGCAAGACTTAATGCACAAGTGCTTCCAGCAGGTCCTGCTCCCACAATAACAACATCAAAAAAATGAATCTGATTCATAAAGTGTTTCCCTTATTCAAACGGCATCAAAGATGAGGAAACATTTGTTTTATCCCAAACATTCTACATAACAAGTCATAAGGAAAGTAAAAAAGAGCCTTGAACGGTTCGTTCAATATCATCATCCATAATGAGCGTAGCTACATAAAGATAAATTCCTTCTGGTGAAAGCGTTCCACTATTCCTCCCATCCCACTTTACTTCCGACAAAAATGCTGCCTTATCAATAGCATATACTACTTCACCCCAACGATTGAATACTTTAAAAGAAGAAATCTGTTTTAAATCATTATTTCCGAGAATGGTAAAGTAGTCGTTTACACCATCGTCATTAGGTGAAAAAGCGTTAGGAATAAATACTTTATAATAGCTTAAATTCAGTTGTACTAAGCTGTCACAACCGTATTGTGTTTTTAGTGTTGCCTCATAATTACCTTCATTATAAAAATTAAATTGCCCTACTTTATACGTTTCTCCTTCAAAGACTTTAGCGTTAACCTGAGTTTGTTGATTTTCAGCTACGGTAACATAAATGGTTACTACACTATCACAATTATTTACTGAGCGAATGGTTTCTGTATAGATTCCCTGCTGTGTGAAAACTTTTCCATTAAAAGAAAATGCTTCGTCTGGACAAATAATAGGCGATACGATGCTCGATTCCACAGGAACACTGTAAACGTATGCAGGTGTGAGCCAACAAGAAGCCCCATCTTGAATCATAGCTTGGTAAACACCTTCCTTTTGTTTTGGCTGATAAGTCGAATTTGTTGCCCCAACAATAGCAATGCCTTCTTTATACCATTGATAAGTCAAATTATCTTCCTTCGGCACAACAAACTGAAAGTTATTATTGCACGGATGGTTTGCAGTAGTTATCTTATAATTAAAATCTCTTTCATCCGCTAAAATTAAATTATCAAAAAAATAATAGGTGTCTATTGAATCTCTAGGTAACTGATAGCAAGAAGGACCAATAGCTATGGCATAAATATCTTGAGATGGCGTAATGGTAATAGTCTTTTTCCACCAGTTGTTTGCACCAGAAGCAGGAACATTGCCGAGTTCAATCCAGTTATTATCGTTAGTAGGGCATCCAAAATATTGATTGCCAATTCCAAATGGCAAGTAATCGCAATTTGTTGTACCGAAAAAAGTAACATTAGTTGGCGGTGAATTGTAATAATGAGTAAATCCTATATGAAATTCAAATCTATATTTGACACGTGCTTTCAGTGGAGACAACAAACAAGCTCCAGTATATTCTTTCCAGTTTGGATTCTTGCTATTTCCATACCGTCCATCTCGATAACCCACGCAAGCATCCCCATCGGGAAAAGGCAAAGGTGGTGGCATCCCGTTCCAACCCATCCAACCGCAAGTATGCAAATAGTCCGTAGTAGCTTCTGAGGCTTGTATCCAACCATCAGCACAATAAAGTTGACTCCATCCTTTTGGACAGCAATTTTTTTCTTCAAAAGATGGATTAGGAATTAAAGAAACAGGCTCTGCTACTTTGCAAATACAATCAGCATCATTCAAATCTATCAAACTGTCGCCATCATCATCTATTCCATTAGCGCAATCTTCTACTAAGAGAGGCACAACAAATTTCTTATGTGGCATCATACCTAAAGTTATGAACACTGAAAAGGTGCAGGCTAACAGTAACCACTGCCTAAAACTATTCAACAATATTTGGACAACATCAAAATATTTGCTCATAAATTTTAATTTGTCAAGTAATATGGCAATTATTTTTGATTAGTCATATAATTTGGGGATTCATTTTTTGTTATAAAATAGTAAAATCTTATTTGATAAGCACTTGACAGATAGGTTAGAATCATAGCTTCCTCTTCTTACTCTTTTGTATTTTCATCTACCTTTGCAATTGTACTAAACTATACATCGCATGAATTACCTTCTCTCTACCCTGCTCGATAGGACGATTAGTTTCTTTGAACAACTGATTGGCAAAAAATATATATCAGGAATGGGGGCTATTCCTCATACTGCTGGAGTTTATTTTCGTGTTTGGGCACCTCATGCACGAGAAGTATATGTTACTGGAAGTTTTGATAACTGGTCAAAAACAACTCACCGACTTAGGCATGAAGCTAATGGTTACTTTGGTGGTAATGTGCCTACCGCAAAAATTGGAGAGGAATATAAGTTTTATCTACAAACACCTTTTGGTAATTTTTTGCGCAACGACCCCTATTCCAAGCAAATGACAAACTCAGCAGGAAATAGTGTTATTTACGACTCAAGTTTTGATTGGGAAAATGATCATCATTTTAAAATTGCTAACTGGAATGAATTAATCATTTATGAAATGCACGTCGGAACTTTTTATAGAAAAAATCCTAATGTACCAGGGAATTTGTACGATGCTATTGAAAAACTAGATTACCTCAAAGAGCTAGGTATTAATGCTATACAGCTAATGCCCATTACAGAATTTCCGGGCGATTTATCATGGGGATATAATCCAGCACATCCATTTGCTGTGGAGTCAAGCTATGGCGGTCCGCTTGGGTTGAAAGAATTTATCAAAGCTGCACATAAAAAAGAAATGGCGGTTATCATAGATGTGGTATATAACCACTTCGGTCCTAGCGATTTAGATTTATGGCAATTTGATGGATGGTCGCAAAACGGTGGCGGTGGAATCTATTTTTACAATGACTGGCGTGCCGAAACTCCATGGGGACACACCCGTCCAGATTATGGTCGTCCAGAAGTACGGCAGTTCATTCGCGATAACGCCTTAATGTGGTTAGAAGAATTTCATGCAGACGGACTGCGCATGGATATGACAGCTTACATAAGGAATGTGCGTGCGGACGGAAATCCACAAAACGACATCAAAGAAGGACACGACATGATGAGGTGGATTAACCATGAAATTGATCAACGATTTTCGGGCAAAATTATCATTGCAGAGGATATGCACCAGCTACATTATGTCACTGAAAGAACCCAAAACGGCGGATTGGGTTATGACACACAATGGGATGCTAAGTTTGTTCATACTATCAGGGAAGCACTAATTCAACCTGAAGATACAAGAAGAAAGTTACAAATGGTTGAATCCGCTATTCACCATAAATACAATAGTGATGCTTTCAGGCGAATTGTTTACACAGAATCGCATGACGAAGTTGCCAATGGAAAAGCAAGGTTGCCAGAAGAAATTTCGCCAGGCAAAGCAGATAGCTGGTTCTCCAAGAAGAGAGCTGCTTTAGGCATGGTGATGGTGATGACCTCACCTGGTATCCCAATGATTTTTCAAGGACAGCCACTACTTAAAGATAAATGGTTTTCAGATACTTATCCTATTGATTGGCGCAGGATGGAACAGTTTAAGGGCAATGTAAAATTGTATCAGGATTTAATGCGGTTGCGACGCAACTGGTACAACCATACTCGCGGATTGCGGGGGCATCATGTAAAAACGATTTATGTTAGCCAAACACAAGGTATTTTAGCGTATCATCGTTGGGAAAATGGCGGTAAGAGAGATAGTGTAGTTGTTGTTCTTAATTTTTATAATCAAAAACAAGAGCAAATCATACTATCGTTTCCTGCAACAGGAAAGTGGACTACTCATTTTAATAGTGATTCAAGTATATATGACACAGAATACACTAATTACGGAACAAAGGAAGTCGTAACAGATCAATCGGGAAAAGGTGTTTTACAAATTGCACCTTACAGCGCACTTATTTTGTCTCAAGTTTAGAAGAAAATCAAAAATGTTTATAGAAGAAATATATTTTTGCTTTTGCATAACACAAAGTAAAAAATTTTATCACATGAAGCATTTTTTTTTACAATTTAGAATATTTTTTGTTTGTACTTTTCTTTTTTCTCCAGCGCTTCACAGTCAGAAAAAAAATATAAAAGAATTAGAAGAGAAAATAATAAATTCACCAGTATTTAGCCAAATATTTACAGGTTTTGCATTATACCATCCTAAGCAAGATAATTTTCTATATACTCACGAGGCTGAAAAATATTACACGCCAGCCTCTAATACAAAATTATTTACCCTCTACACAAGCCTTGTTGTGCTTGGCGATTCTATTCCTACTTTAGTTTATCAAGAAACAGATACTGCTATTATTTTTTGGGGAGCAGGCGACCCCTCTTTTCTAAATCCGTTACTTCCAAAGGATACTAGTGTACTTTCTTTTTTAAAAAATACGACTAAAAAACTTTATTTTTCTGGACATAATTTTAAAGATGTACGCTTTGGTCCTGGTTGGTCTTGGGATGATTATAATTACACCTATCAAACAGAAAAATCGCCATTACCGATATATGGAAATAACGTAACATTTAGTCAAAAAAATAATCAATTAGGGTTTAAAGCAATTCCCACTTTTTTCCAAAAAAATGTGCAACTTAATCCTGATTTACCTAATCAAAGACCTCAGTTTTCAAGGGCTATGAATGAAAATAGTTTTGAATGTAACACGGCTGCACTAAGTGGTAATAAAAAATATACCATTACCCTTCCATTCAGATATTCTGATGAACTTCTGGTGGCACTGTTAACAGATACTTTAAAAAAGCCTGTTTACTTACAGACCGACCCTATTCCCGCTTCGGATATTCAATATCTATACAGCAAAGTACCAGCAGATAGTATTTATCAATTAATGATGAAACAAAGTGATAATTTTGTGGCAGAGCAGCTATTAAATGCCTGTGCTAATAAACTATTCGGGGTGCAAGACCCCAATTTAATTATAGATTATGCTACCAAGAATTTACTTAATGATCTACCACACATTCCTCGTTGGGTGGACGGCTCGGGATTATCTCGTTATAATTTATTTACACCTAAAAGTATAGCCGTAATATTGAAAAAAATATACAATACTATTCCTCAAGAAAGATTATTCAATATTTTTGCTGCGGGTGGCGTTTCGGGAACAATAGAAAATTGGTATGCATCAGAAGGAAAGGCTGTACCTTATATCTATGCAAAAACGGGAACTCTAAGCAATAAACACTGTCTAAGTGGTTATATTGTTACCAAAAAAAATGAAGTTCTAATATTTAGCTTTATGCACAATAACTATTTAGGAAGTACCAATCCTATTAGAAGAGAGATGCAAAATGTACTAGAATATATTAGAGATAACTTTTAATCTAAATATATAGTTTGAGATGAGAATTTTCTTTTCAGAAAGCAATAACGATTATGCTACTTATACCTTTAATTACGCTATCTATGCTATTGCCGAACAACTGGAAGAATTAGAAAGCATTTACAATCAAGGATTTTTACCTTACTCTAGCAACATTACACTTCAACGAGAAATTTTTTATTTAGCAAGAAGTTTGCGTGTAAATATAGCACAGTTCGAGGATTCTTCTGAAAACAGAAGAGTAGATAGAAAAGTGCAGGCTTTAAACATATCCTTTGAATTGATTCCTAAAAATGCAATTGACATAAATGATTCGGCATTTTTAGATTTCTGCTTGAGTTATGCTCAAGAGCGTTTCTCTAATAATGCAATGAATGAAGCGCGATTTAAGTATATTTTAAGTCGAGAAACAGGAACGCATTGGCTCGTATTTAAGCGCGAAGAAAAAGTATTAGCCTACGTCTTACTAGCCATTCATGGTAAAGCAATTCATTACTGGTATGCTTTTTTTGATGCTACTTACTTAGAAGAATATCCTTTAGGTAAATGGATTATGTGGCGAAGCATAAAATGGGCAAAAGAAAATAATTACGACCATGTTTATTTAGGCACTTGTTATGGAAATTCAGCATTATATAAAACAAGGGACTTCAAAGGATTATCTTTTTTTGATGGTTATGGTTGGAATAATAGTATTAATACGTTAAAAGAATTATGCAAAACAGATGATGAACTAAAAACAAGCGACCGATTCAAACTAGAAGCGAATCAAAATGAGATTATTACTTCATTATTGTAAGAATAACAGCAGCAATCAGTAAAACACTATATAAACCCAACCATTTAGTATTGGTATATTGATGAATACTAATATTAAATTTTTGTTTCAAATAAACAGCATGCACTATCTTCTCAAAGGTATAAGCAATCATCGTACCCAGTGCAATTCCCATTAATCCCATATATTGAATAAGGAAAATACTGCTTAATACATTGATAAACAGTTCTATAATAGAAACCCTCATCACAAAGTTATTTTGGTCTAAACCAATTAATAAAGTATGTGGAAAGAAAAAACGGTTTACTAAAATCAATAAGTAAATACAAAATACATCAGCACTTTCTATAAAGGCGGCATTGAAAAAAAGTAAATATAATTCTCTACTAAAAATTGCCATTAAAATAGATAATGGGAAGAAAAGGTGCAATAAACGAGTTGACTTTTTTTTGAGTTCTTCTAGTGCCACTTCTACACCAACGGCAATTTGGGGTAAAATGGCATGACTAAAAGCAGTTGCCACTGCCAGTGTTAATGGTAACTCTCTAGCACCATAACGAAAAATAGCGAACTGTTTTTGGTCACCATCGTAGTACCAACCCACTAACCAACTATCAAATACTTGAGCAAAACCACCTAAAAGCGAATAAATAATAAGTGGTGAGGACAATTTTAATAATTCCCATAGCAAACTATAGTCAAAATGGATACGAGCATATCTAAACTGTAAAATACATACCCAAATGAACTTTATCATCGCTAAAATGGCTAAACCTATAAAACTTTCTTTAAAAGTGTAGCCTAAATAAATTGGGGCTAAAATAACCAAGAGGTGTACTCCAAAACTAAGCACCGCAAACCAAACAATAGGTAAAGCCTTGTTTTTGAGTAAATAAATTGTTTCTACTAGATAAGTTGGAATATTAAAAAATAAATAAATCAAAAATAAATTAAAATGACTTAATGAAGTTTGCTTGGTTAGCAGATAAACGATGTTTTGCTGCCCTAGAAATAAAATAGTAGTAGCGACCAAACTTAAAATAACAAAAAAAAGGAAAATTTGAAAAAAAATCTGCGCTTGTTCTTCATCAGTTTTTCTGGGGTAAAGTGTCAAAAAGCCTTGCGTCATGCCATTTACCCAAAAAAAACTGATAGAAAACAGTACGAACATCAGCATTTCGTAATTGCCGATTTCTACTTCGCTAATACCACTTTTAGCTAATAAAATAGCCGTTAGAATGATAGAAATTTGCCTAAGTACATGAAATACTTGAAATGCACTAGAAGCAGTGAGTGAATATTTCATATACTTAGGCGTGAAATAAGATCAAATTCAATATAGAAAAATAGTAGGATAATAATGAATTTTTAGTCAATAAATTCATCTTTCTTTTTAAAAGCCACACCATATTGCTCCATTTCTTCAAGTGCCGGTTTATAAAATTCACGCATTACAGGAACATGTAACCCTTTAACAGTAATCTTTTTTTCAACAAAATATTTAGCAAAAATACCGATAGGTAATCCAATAATTTTAGACATAGCCGTATATATTCCATCTTCTCCGCTCAAGGTTAATGTAGCCGTTCTTCGTTTTTTCGCGCCATCAAGCAAATAATCAATTTCATGCTTCATCACAACCAAATCTTTCTCATCAGCATCAAGTTGCCATTTTTCGAGTAACAAATGCTCTAGTATTAGCGCTGGGGTAGCATTAGGTAGGTTAATTTTCTTTTTTCTGAACAATCCCAGCCAAGTTAGTTTATTCATAATCGGCGATTCTACATGCTCTCCCAGCAATTTTGCCACTCTTTCTTTAACTGAATTACCTTCTTCTTTACTAGAATAAGCATCCATCCATTCATGATAAGTAATTTCATCGGAATTTAATACAGGAAAATCTCCATCGGTCAAACCTAGCTGAATCAAAGCATTCCACGCTTCACAAAAACCAGGATAGCGCAACGTCCCTTTTAAAACATTAGGAATATTTTGCAAGCCATAAAATTCTCTATACAGCAGCGAATCTCGGTTAATGTAGGCTTCTAAGTTCCCTAAGCCATCTATTTCGACCGTTTGCGTTTGTTGAAACAAGTTGCTGTAAGGAATAAACTTAAGCCTATTATTTTCTAAATACTGTGCTGTGCCTTGCCCTGCTAATACCACATTTCTTGGATTCCAAGTAAATTTATAATCCCAAGGGTTTTCTTTATTTTTCTCAGCAATTAATCCTCCTGTATAAGATTTAAAGGAAAGAATTTTAGCTCCTTCCGCTCTAAGCTCATCTAATTCGTTTTTTGCAGACATATGATCTAGTCCCGGGTCTAAGCCCATCTCTCCCATGAACAAAAGTTCCTTATCTCGTGCTTCATCACCAAGACGGTACATCTCTTTAGTAACATAAGAAGAAGTAATGACGGGTTTATTTAATTTGATGCAATCGTACGCTACCTCCAAATGTAAATGCGCAGGCAGTAATGTAATCACCAAATCCGCTCTAGAGATAAGGTCTTTCTTGTCATTAGTTTTCATCACGTCTAGCCAAGTTGCTTGACCTCTAGGATGCCCATTTATTTTTTGTTTTGCAGATTCTAAGTTAGTATCTGCTACCATAATATTCCACTTGTAAGCCTCTGCATGGTTAAGCATGTATTGGATGAGTGCAGCAGAAGAACGACCTGATCCTATGATTAAAACGCGATTCATAAAATCTATTAAAATTTAATAATCAAAAACAAGCCGCAATATAACGCATTCAATAGATATTCATCCATTTTATTTTAGGGCTTGCTATCAGTAACTTTGGTCAATCTAAAATAACCGTATTTAATTCTTTTGCCAAGCCATTGCGAATAGTAAGCAGTTTCTGCTGTACTTTTAGTAAGGTCATTAATTTATCAGTGTCTGCCTCTGCCTGTATCCGTTTTTGATTTTCTGCACACATTCGCATAATTTTGTGCAACTTAAATCGCTTTACGCCTTGCTCACTATCATTTGTAAAATTTTGGTCTGGCATCTTCTGGGTATTCAAGAAAATCTCTCGTTCCTCCCATCCTGGACTAATTTCATATTGAGAAGAAGTCAAATCGAGTGCTAATTGCCGAATGGCAGGGTTATCGTGATAAAGAAAGAAATTGCCATCCACTAATTCTCCATTTTTTAAGCGTTGACGTGTTTCTTTTACGACTAATTTGTACAACGAATCATCAAAATTTTCGATAACATCTTCTATATTGTCCAAAATAAATTGGGCAACTGTTTTATTTTTTGTGGATACTTCCTTTTCCTTTTTAAATATTGCGTCTCCACCTGTAATTAGGAGGCGAACAATGTCGCGTTCTTGAAATTCATGCGTAGCGGGCGAAGCCTCCTGCCCCTCTCTGCGCAATTTAGCAGGTACAGCCGTTCTAGTAGCTTCTTGAGGTTTTGACTTTTGATGAGCTTTTGAAAGCAATCGGTTCACTTCCGAGTGAAGGACTACTTCCTCAATTTCCATTAAATCACTGCACTGCTTAACATAAACAGAACGTTTGATGTTATCAGGAATCTTTGAAACGGTTTCAATAATATCTTTTATCAATAAGGATTTTTTAATGGGGTCGTTAGCAGCATCTTCAAGTAATAAATTGATTTTAAAGAAGATAAAATCCTTTGCCTCCTCCTGAACATACTGCCGAAATTGCGTTGCACCTACTTTTTGAATATAAGAATCAGGGTCTTCACCATCGGGCAATAGCACAATTTTAACATTCATGTCTTGCTCCAGTACCAAATCAAGTCCTCTCAACGCCGCTTTTATCCCTGCGGTATCTCCATCGTAGATAATTTTTATGTTCTGTGTATAGCGTTTAATGAGTTGAATCTGCCCAACAGTAAGTGAAGTTCCAGAGGATGCAACTACATTTTCTACACCAGCTTGGCTCAGCGAAATAACATCGGTGTAACCTTCTACTAAAATACATTCTTCTTCCTTGCGAATGGCTTGCTTAGCAAAACAAAGACCGTACAATACCTTATTCTTGATGTAAACATCTGTTTCTGGCGAATTTATGTACTTAGGTACTTTCTTATCTTTCTTTAAAGTTCTTCCTGCAAAGGCAATTGGCTTGCCAGAAAGGTTATGAATGGTAAACATTACTCGCTCTTTGAAAAAATCTTGGTCATACTGGCTAGTCAGTCCTAATTTTTTTAGCAAATCAATTTGATAACCTGCCTTTGTAGCACTTTTAGTAAAAGCATCTGGCGTTGTAGGTGCAAAACCTAAATCAAATTTCTTAATGGTTTGCTCATTAAAACCTCGTTCTTTAAAATAAGATAATCCAACACTTTTACCTTCAGAAGTCTGAAATAACTGCTGCCGATAGAAGTCCACTGCATATTGATTGACCAAATGCAGACTTTCTTGCATTTGCTGTGCCATACGTTCTTCTACCGAAAACTCTTTTTCCTGAATCTCAATGTTATATTTTCTAGCTAAGTAACGTAACGCCTCAGGAAAGGTCAAATTTTCATGCTCCATCAAAAACTGAACAGGTGTTCCACCCTTACCGCAACCAAAACATTTAGCAATATTCTTAGTGGTCGAAACCGTAAATGAAGGCGTTTTCTCATTGTGGAAAGGGCATAAACCAATTAAGTTAACACCTCTACGTTTTAAATTCACAAACTCCCCAACGACATCTTCAATTTTTGCCGCCTCTATAATCGCATCTACCGTTGCTTTATCTATCATAATTAATTAATGTGTACTTATCGCTAGTATTTTTTCCTTTAAAGAACAATCAAACAAAGTTACCGCTTAATTTAATGTTGAATCAATTTTATTTTTTCTTAAAAAGAATTGACAATCAAACACTTAATCTAATAAAATGAAAATTATTAAAAAATAATACCCAAAAAAGATTACTTTATTTAAACTCCTACGTCAAAAAGACAAATGAATAACTCCAGCGAATTTTCGCTAAAAAAGAATCAAAAGATTTATTAATGGGTGTTCTCATAGTGTGTGGACTGCCCTGTGTTGAAATATACGCAGGGTGGCTTTTTAAAGAGCCAAACGAGTAAATGCAGTATATAGTAAATTAGTTTTATACCCCAATTAATCAAAAAATTATATTTTGGATGTTCTCATAGTGTGTGTTGATTGCCTTCATTGGGAAGGCAATTTTTATTTTATCCCATTTCATTTTTACTTTCATTTCTTGATTAAGCTGCTTACTTTTGCTGTAATGAGTGAAAAAAATGCAAAAGTTGTACTGAGTGGCAAACGCTTTCAAATCATGATTGACCGACTTTGCCAAGAGCTTATCGAAAACTATGAGCTTTTCGATAATACTTGTTTAATTGGTATCCAAACCAAAGGAGTTTATTTAGCTAACCGAATTTATCATCGTTTGACGACAAACTTTGGTATTCCCAAAATGGAATACGGTAAGCTAGATATTACTTTCTACCGCGACGATTTTAGAACAACCGACAAACCACTCAAACCAAACACAACAGAAATTAACTTTTTAGTAGAATCCAAAAAAGTGATTCTTGTAGATGACGTTGCCTACACTGGTAGAACAATACAGGCGGCACTCACAGGACTCAACTATTATGGCAGACCTTCAAAAGTGGAATTACTTACTTTAGTTGACCGAAGATTTAATCGGCATGTACCCATCACCACCGACTACATTGGCATGACCGTAGATACTGTGGATGCGTATGTAAAAGTGGAATGGGCAGAAACAACAGGAACAGATCAAGTTTTACTATACTCGTAATATACTGATAACCAATGCCCACAATACAAGAACTTAGTACACCTCACCTTTTGGGAATCAAGTATTTATCAGAAGACGATATTCAACTTATCCTAGAAACAACAGATAACTTTAAAGAGGTACTTAACCGTCCAATTAAGAAAGTTCCTTCACTTCGCGATTTAACAATCGCCAATCTTTTTTTTGAAAACTCTACCAGAACGAAATTATCTTTTGAATTAGCAGAAAAAAGATTGTCCGCCGATGTTATTAATTTTGCGGCTTCTTCTTCATCGGTTAGTAAAGGTGAAACCTTGATTGATACCGTAAATAATATTTTGGCAATGAAAGTTGATATGGTCGTCATGCGCCACCCCGCACCTGGAGCAGCTCATTTTCTAGCCAAAAATATCAACGCCAACATCATCAATGCAGGCGATGGCACGCATGAACATCCTACACAAGCACTACTTGACGCCTACTCTATTCGAGAAAAAATGGGCGACTTAATAGGTAAAAAAGTAGTAATTGTAGGTGATATTTTGCACTCAAGAGTAGCTTTAAGTAATATTTTTTGCTTACAAAAATTAGGTGCAACGGTGAAAGTTTGTGGACCACCTACCTTAATTCCTAAATATGTTACTACTCTAGGTGTAACCGTAGAACACGACATCAGAAAAGCCTTAGCCTGGTGTGATGTTGCCAATTTACTACGCATTCAATTAGAAAGACAAACCGTCAAGTATTTTCCTTCTCTCAGAGAATATGCTTTATTTTATGGGGTGAATAAAAAAATGTTGGACGAGTTGGACAAAAAAATCGTAATTATGCACCCGGGTCCAATCAATAGAGGCGTAGAAGTAACGAGTGAAGTAGCAGATTCAGAGCATTCAATTATCTTAAGCCAAGTAGAAAATGGTGTAGCTGTGAGAATGGCAGTGCTGTATTTATTGGCAACTAAACGAGGAAAATAAAATTAAGATTTTTTTTCTTACTTGCATATGAGTATGATAGTGTTAATTCAATATTAACCTAATATTAATTTTTTAAATTTATTTTAATATTGAATTTCTTTAAAAAATTGCTTTACAACGATTTACATATTTTATATTAATTCAATAATTCATTTATTTACTAGATTAAGCTGTCACAAAACGCCATTAAGTACCTATATTACACTATCTTGCGTCTAATTATTAAAAAATTATCTAACGAATCAAACAAACAAAAGCAATGGCACTTAATCTGCTAGACCTCGTTAAGGGGCAATTAAATGATAGCGTTGTGCAAGGATTATCACGCGCAGTAGGTATCAATTTACCTGAAACAAATTCCGCTCTGGCTACTATTATTCCTTCACTACTAGGTGGCTTAGTTACCAAAGGTTCTAATGAAAACGGAGCTAATGTACTGTTAAACCTGATTAAAACAGGAAATCACGATGGTAGCATCTTAGATAACTTCTCTGGTTTGCTGGGCAATCTTGATGCAATAGACCAACTAAAGAATGCAGGTGGTGGTATTCTTAGTACATTGTTTGGCAACAAGCAAAGTTCAATTCTTGACCTCGTTACTGCAAACACTTCTATTGGTAAGAATGCCTCTAGTAATCTAATGAGTTTATTAGCTCCAATGGTCATGGGCTTACTTGGCAAACAAGTAAAAACTGGAAACCTAGATGTAAAGGGGTTAGTGAACATGCTTTCTAGCCAAAAATCAATACTCGAAAAAGTATTACCAACTTCTTTTGCTAATGAATTAGGATTCGCAGCAGCCAATGTTACTACTCCAAAAATATCGCCTAAAGTAGAAAAGAAAAAAGGCATGGGATGGTTAGCTTGGGCTTTGCCTTTGGTGCTGCTAGCAGTAGGGGGCTTTATCTTCCTGAGAGGCTTCAATACAGACGTAAGCATGAAGAAACAGCAAAGCGCTTTTTACGTTGATGCAAATGGAAATCTACTAGATAAGAAAGGTGAACTTGTGAGAGCATCAGGTGAATTTCAACTTGTGGACGGATACTATGTGGACAACACAGGGGCACGCATTCAGCGTAAAATTGACGAAACTAAAGAAAAATTAAATGTCGCATCTGATAAAACAAAAGAGAAGTTGGATGAAGCGGCTAGTAAGACTAAAGAGGCTTTGGACAATACAATAGATAAGACTAAAGAAGCTGTGAGCAATGCAGCTACCATAACTTCGGAAGCAACAAAGGAAACTTTCAATAAGTTGTTCAATACTAAAGCAGTAGGTACAGCTTATGCACTATCAGAAATTGTATTTGACCCGACATCCCATCGTATTACTAACATGTCAAAGGAAGAAGTAGAAGGACTTGCTGCAGCTTTGAAAGGACATCCTGAATCGCGTATTCAAGTACAGGTGCACACAGCGGACGGTAAAAATGCTGCCGAAAACAAGAAAATCTCAGATTTGAGAGCAGAAGTAGTAAAAAATATGCTAGTAGCATTAGGCGTTGATGCAAAGCAAATTTCTTCAAAAGGACTTAGTTCAAAAGAAGAAACAAAAGCCGCTGCTAATGCAGTAGAAGTTGTTGTGGAGCAATAGATAACAAAATTTTATTCAATACACCAAATTTAGTTGATTTAAGCCAAATTTAATACCTGATTATCAAGGTATTAAATTTGGCTTATTTATTTTTTGAACAATCAGTTTTGTATAAATTCAATAAATTACAAAAAGCACTTAAATTTGATGCTTTAAATGAGTTCTATTGGCAAAAAAATATTCCTAACTAAATATAAATAAGCTATCATCATGATTATTGGAGTACCAAAAGAAATTAAATCCAACGAAAACAGAGTAGGGCTTACGCCTGCTGGCGCCTTTGAACTAACTAAAAGAGGGCATCAAGTTCACATACAATCCACTGCTGGTGAAGGAAGTGGCTATTCAGATCAGGATTACAGAAATGTAGGTGCGTTGATTACCCCAGACATAGAAACAACTTATCAGATTGCTGAAATGATTATCAAGGTAAAAGAACCTATTGCTCAAGAGTATGACCTTATCCAAGAAGGTCAGTTGGTTTTTACCTATTTTCACTTCGCATCTTCCGAAGAATTGACGCGCGCTATGATTGCTAGAAAAGCAATTTGTTTAGCCTACGAAACCGTAGAATTACCCAATCAATCCTTACCACTCCTTGTGCCTATGTCAGAGGTAGCAGGTCGTATGGCAGTGCATGAAGGCGCAAAATACTTAGAGAAACCAATTAAAGGTAGAGGTATTTTGTTAGGCGGTGTACCTGGTGTACCACCGGCAAAAGTCATGATTCTTGGAGCGGGCGTAGCAGGTACGAATGCTGCGAAAATGGCAGCAGGTATGGGTGCACAAGTAACTATTCTCGATGTAAATTTGCAGCGTCTGCGCTACATCAACGATGTGATGCCAAATAACGTCATCACGATGTACTCCAACGAATTTAACATACGTCAACTGGTTAAAGACCATGATTTAATTATTGGTTCTGTCTTGATTCCTGGTGCAAAAGCACCTAAGCTAATTACTAGAAGTATGCTTAAAGACATGAAACCAGGTACAGTTTTGGTAGATATTGCGGTGGACCAAGGAGGTTGCTTTGAAACGACTTATCCAACCACTCACGCTCAACCAACTTTTATTATTGACGATGTGGTACATTACTGTGTAGCCAATATGCCAGGAGCAGTACCTTACACTTCTACGCTAGCATTGACCAATGCAACTTTGCCTTATGCTATTCAATTAGCAGACAAAGGATGGCAACAGGCTTGTAAAGAAAATCAATCCTTGAAGTTAGGATTGAACGTTGTGAATGGTCATATCGTTTACGATGGAGTAGCTAAAGCCTTTGATTTTCCGTTAATTAATGTGGAAACTTTTTTATAACTAGACGTTGTGTGGGTTTAACCGTTAAAGGACTAAAGGATATTAACGCTTAATGGTTAAATCAATAAACAAAAATAATTTACTTATGAATGCGACCATTTCCGCTATTTCTGCTGCACATTTGATTGAACTTGAGGACAAATACGGAGCGCACAATTATCATCCTTTGCCAGTAGTATTGGCTAAAGGCGAAGGCGTTTATGTTTGGGATGTAGAAGGTAAACAATATTATGACTTTCTTTCTGCATATTCTGCTGTTAATCAAGGGCATTGTCATCCAAGAATTATTAATGCCTTAAAAAAGCAGGCAGAAGAATTAACCCTAACTTCTCGTGCTTTTTACAATAATCAACTAGGCATTTACGAGCAGTACGTTACCGAATACTTTGGTTTTGAAAAAGTGCTACCTATGAACACAGGGGCGGAAGGCGTTGAAACAGCTATCAAAATATGTAGAAAGTGGGGCTACGAAAAAAAAGGGATACCAAATGACGCAGCTAAGATTATAGTATGTGGTCAAAATTTTCATGGTAGAACAACCACCATTATTTCCTTTTCAAGTGATAGCGGTGCAAAAAATCATTTTGGTCCTTACACACCCGGATTTTTATCCATCCCTTATAACGATTTAGGTGCTTTGCAACATCTACTCGAAACTCAAGGGAAAGAAATAGCAGGTTTCCTTGTTGAACCTATACAAGGAGAAGCAGGTGTATATGTTCCTGACAATCAATTTATTACAACAGCAGCAGCTTTGTGCAAACAACATAATGTCCTTTTCATTGCAGACGAAATACAAACTGGAATTGCTAGGACAGGTAGCTTACTGGCAGTATGTGGTAATTGTACTTGTGCAGGGCACTGCGAGCGACAAGGCTCTTATATTCGTCCCGATATTTTAATTCTAGGTAAAGCTATTTCTGGTGGTGTTTATCCTGTTTCAGCAGTTTTGGCAGATAATCACATTATGGAAGTTATCCATCCTGGTCAACATGGCAGCACTTTTGGAGGTAATCCACTGGCTTGTGCCGTAGCGATGGAAGCACTTGAAGTCGTTCGCGATGAGCATTTAGCACAAAATGCTAGAAACTTAGGCAACATATTTAGAACACGAATGCAGCAACTCGTCGAAAAATCAGATTTAATAGTGCTAGTTCGTGGTAAAGGACTTTTGAATGCTATTGTCATTAATGATTCGCCAGAAAGCGAAACAGCATGGAATATTTGTATGGCATTGGCACATAGTGGTTTACTAGCAAAACCAACACACGGCAATATCATACGATTTGCGCCTCCGTTAGTAATGACGGAAGAACAATTACATGAATGTTGCGATATTATAGAGCACACCATTCTAAATTTTAAGTAAATACAGACTTTTGGTATGTTAACAATACCAAAAGTTTTAATGAACCTAAATGAACTTTCCTTATTTCATAGCTCGAAAAGTAGCAACTAATCAATCTGATGATGGCAAATATGCCTTCAGCCGATTGATTATTCGTATTGCCATTATTGCCGTAGCGTTAAGTGTAGCAGTTATGGTTATTACGATATCCATACTTAGAGGGTTTAAAAATGAAATTAGCGAAAAAATATTTGGTTTTTTTGGTCACATCCATATAACAGACGTTCAATCAGCAGGTTCTATTTTGGAATCTTATCCCCTTGACATAAACCAAAGTTTTTATCCAAGTTTAGATACCATTCAACAGATTGAATACCTAGACCAGTATTTGTTGTTTGGGAAACCTTTGGGTAACTACTTCTCAACGCGTACTAAAGGCGGCATTCGCCATATCCAAACCTTTGCCATTAAACCTGGTGTTATCAAAACAGAGGAAACTATGGAAGGCATTATCCTCAAAGGTACTGGCAAAGATTTTGATTGGCAATTTTTGAAACAATACCTCATTCGAGGAAATATATTAACGTTGCCAGACACTGCAATGTCAAGAGAAATTATCATCTCTGCACAAACAGCAGATAGACTAAAAAAAGATATTGGCGACCGCCTAGATATTAATTTCTTTGCAAAAGGCAATGTTGTTAGAAGGCGATTTGATATTGTTGGTATTTACAGAACAGGTTTAGATGAATATGATCGCACTTTCGCATTAGCGGATATTCGGCAAGTACAACGCATTTTAGGATGGACAGAAAACCAAGTTGGTGGATTTGAGGTAATAATAGACCACATTGGCGACATCAATATTATTTCTGACTACATCTATACGCAAGTAATACCTAATACTATGTATGCCGAAACCATCAAAGAAAAACAACCTAATATTTTTGGCTGGCTAGAATTACAAAACATTAACGAAATAGTGATTATTACTCTTATGCTTATTGTCTCCATCATTAATATGATGACAGCATTAATGATTCTAATTTTGGAACGAGCCAATATGATTGGCATTCTGAAAGCATTAGGTACTTCGAATTGGAAAATCCGCAAGATTTTTCTTTATTATGCTGCTTACATTATTGTATTAGGTTTGTTCTGGGGTAATGTTATTGGTATTGGACTATCGTGGTTACAAGATAGGTTTCAATTCGTAAAACTTTCAGAGGCAGATTACTATCTTTCTTATGCCCCTATTGAACTTAATTTTTGGACTATACTATTGCTAAACCTTGGCACACTTGGAGTTATCTTATCATTTTTAGTAATTCCTTCTTATTTAGTCACAAAAATAAGTCCTGTGCAAGCTATCCGATTCAAATGAGTAATAGGCGTTGGGCGTTGGAATTGTAACTATATTCAGTGCTATTTTTCAAAAATCAATTTGCTAAATGTTCAATTTATATCTAGCTTTGCCAATGTAAAATCTTTAATAGATGAATAATTTGTTTTCAGCAGTAATATTCTTTTATTTTTACTTTTTTGTAAATCAGTCCTAATGGGGCGGAAGGAATATCTGTTGATATAAAGATAATCTCTAAAGTCCCGTAAAAAGGGACTTTTTTTTTGCCCGTAAATCAAGTTTTGTAAATAAACATAAACACAAAAAATAAGCAATGATTCAAAGCCAGCCCAGTTACAACACTTATCAAAATATAGCCCATACAGCTAGAAAAGTAGTCATTCAAGGCTATGAGGGTGCTTTTCACGACATGGCAGCTCAGATGTACTACCAGAAAGAAGACATTCAAGTAGTGCCAGCCAACACTTTTGAAGATTTGGTAGCCATGTTAGAAAAAGGAGAAGTAGCAGATGTTGGTTTAATGGCAATAGAAAATACAGTAGCAGGTAGTTTAATGTATAATTATGATTTGCTACGCAATTCAAAACTACAAATTATTGGTGAAGTGTATTTAAGAATCAAACAAAATTTAATGACGCTTCCGGGTGTAAAAATTGAAGACTTGAAAGAGGTACATTCTCATTATATGGCGCTTCGTCAATGTAGTGCTTTTCTAAATCAATATCCCCATTTAAAATTAGTGGAAACAATAGATACTGCTTTAAGTGCTAAAGAGATAAAAGAAAATCAGCTAACCCATGTTGGTGCTGTGGGTTCAACATTAGCTGCCGAAATTTATGGCTTGGAAATCATTGGTGAGGGAATAGAAACGAACAAAAAAAATTTTACTCGCTTTTTGGTCTTACAATCCAATGATCAACTTAACATTCCAGAGACAGTGGATAAAGTAAGCCTCTGTTTTTCAATTAATCACGAAGTCGGTAGTTTGTATAAAGTCTTAGCAGTATTGGCAGCCTATAATGTCAATCTGACTAAAATACAGTCCACACCAATTGTTGGCAAGCCCTGGGAGTATCAATTTTTTGTTGATTTTGCTGTAGAAGGTAAAGTAAGCTACGAGCAAGCCTTGAGTGCTATTGCACCGATTACTTCTGATTTAAAAGTAATGGGCGCATACTCCAAAGGTTTGCACCATGAATATTAGAAAAGGAATCGCACTAGTAATTGTAAACACTGATGAATTATGTTCAAACCATCAAAAAGATTGGGAGAGGTTGAAGAATATTACTTCTCTAAGAAATTGAGGGAAATCAAAGAATTGAATGATAATGGGAAAAAAATTATCAACTTAGGCATTGGTAGTCCTGATTTGCCACCGGCTAAAGAAGTGGTGGAAGAGCTTAACCGACAAAGCGTATTCCATCAACATCATGCCTATCAAAGTTATTCAGGAATACCTGAATTGCGACAGGCATTCGCTAACTGGTATAAACAGTATTACAATGTCAATCTAAATCCCGACAAAGAGATACTACCACTTATTGGCTCAAAAGAAGGTATCATGCACATTAGCATGACCTACCTAGATGCTGAAGATGAAGTACTTGTACCAAATCCAGGTTATCCAGCATATAGAGCAGTAGCTAATTTGACTGGAGCAAAGGTAGTCAATTATGATTTAGAAGAAAGTCATCAATGGTTGCCTAATTTAGAGGCTTTAGCTGCACAAGATTTGTCTAAAGTCAAATTAATGTGGGTAAATTATCCAAATATGCCCACTGGAGCCAATGGAAGTAAGCAATTCTTTGAACAACTCATTCGTTTTGCTCACGACCATCGCATTTTAATTTGTAACGATAATCCATATAGCTTCGTTTTGAATGATGAACGTTTTAGCTTATTAGAAGTAGATGGCGCAAAGGAAATCGCGATTGAATTAAATTCTTTGAGTAAATCGCACAATATGGCAGGTTGGCGTGTGGGTATGATGGCAAGCGATGCTAGATATATCAGCGATGTGCTACGTTTTAAGAGTAATATGGATTCTGGAATGTTTAAACCCGTTCAACTAGCAGCTACCAAAGCACTTCAGTTACCGCAATCTTGGTACGACGAGTTGAATGTGATTTATAAAAAGCGGAGACAAAAAATCTTCTTGATGATGGATGTTTTGCAATGCCAATATGACCCAAACCAAGTTGGCATGTTTGTTTGGGCAAAAGTTCCTTCACATTATGAATCAGGGTATCAACTGGCGGATGAAATATTGTATCAAGCCAATGTTTTTATCACACCTGGTGGTATCTTTGGTACAAATGGCGACCGATATATTCGTGCATCGCTCTGTAATCCAGAAGAAGTGTTGAATGAAGCCATTGACCGAGTTGTAAAAGTAATGAGCACAACAGTATGATTGTAACGATTATAGGTATAGGTTTAATTGGTGGCTCTTTAGCCATCACACTAAGGGAAAATGGTTTTGCGCAAACTATAATTGGCGTGGACATGAACGAGGAGAGTTTGCATAAAGCGTTGCGCAGAAAGATTATTGACGAAGCATTGCCATTGGAGCAAGCGATTGAAAAATCGCAACTCATTGTCGTAGCCGTTCCTGTGGATTCCTTACTGGTACTAATCCCCAAGATATTAGACCAAATTACCCATCAAGTTGTCATTGATGTAGGCTCAACAAAAGTAACCATTATGGACACTGTCAGAAATCATCCTAAGCGAAGGCATTTTGTGGCAACCCATCCAATGGCAGGAACAGAGTTTTCAGGTATTGAAGCGGCTATTCCAAATTTATTTGATGAGAAATATACTGTTATTTGTGATGTAGAAGATAGCGCACCAGCAGCAGTAGAAGTAGTGGAGAAGTTATACCGTTCTATTCCCATGAAAATCATTTATCTAAATGCTAAAGACCACGATGTACATACGGCATATGTATCGCATATTTCGCACATTAGCTCTTTTGCATTGGCATTAACGGTACTAGAAAAAGAAAAAGATGAGGAACGCATTTTTGAACTGGCTAGCACAGGGTTTAGTTCTACCGTTCGATTGGCTAAAAGTGAACCCGATACTTGGATTCCTATTTTTAGACAAAATCGAGATAACTTGTTGGATGTGTTAGACGAACACATTAACACTTTATCACAATTTCGTTCTTTGCTTATCAAGCGAGATTTTGATAAGATTAGAAAACTTATGGAAGAAGCAAATCATATTAAAAGAATTTTAAATCAGAAAAAAGTGTAAACTATGGATATGCACATCAAACGCATTTTCGACAAACAAGGTCCTATCGTTATTGCTGGACCATGCAGTGCTGAATCAGAATCACAAGTGTTAGAAACTGCTCGTGAACTGGCTCACCAAAACATTGATTTATTTCGTTCTGGCATTTGGAAACCTAGAACACGCCCCAATTCTTTTGAGGGGGTTGGCGTAATTGGATTAGGATGGTTAAAACGAGTGAAAGAAGAAACTGGCTTAAAAGTTACTACGGAAGTTGCCAATACTTCTCATGTTTTTGAAGCCTTAAAGGCAGGTATTGACGTACTTTGGCTAGGTGCAAGAACAACTGTAAATCCTTTTGCAGTGCAAGAAGTAGCCGACGCTTTGAAAGGTGTGGACATTCCAGTAATGGTAAAAAATCCAATTAATCCAGATTTACAACTTTGGATTGGTGCTATCGAACGACTTTACAATGCAGGCATTACTAGAATTGCAGCCGTTCACAGAGGATTTTCCTCACATGAGCAAACGCGCTACCGCAACGTACCGAGATGGCAAATTGCAATTGATTTAAGAAGTAAATTTCCTGATTTAGAAATTTTTTGCGACAATAGCCACATTTGTGGTCGCAGGGATATTCTTCAGGAAGTAGCTCAAAAAGCATTAAACCTCAACTTCGATGGAGTAATGACAGAGGTGCACCCAACGCCAGACAAAGCATGGAGTGATGCACAACAGCAAATTACACCTTCTCAGTTTAAAGATTTGATGAGTAGTTTAGTCATCCGCAAAATAACAACAGATAATGCTGAATATCAACACCATATTGAGCATCTTCGCCATGAAATTGACGAATTGGATAACGACATTATGAATCTTCTTGCTAACAGAATGAAAATTGCAGAGCGCATTGGCGAATATAAAAAACGCAACAACATTGCCATTCTTCAAACTGGCAGATGGAATGAAATATTAGAAACCGCCGTTAAGCAAGGTAAAGCAAAAGGATTAAGCGAAGAGTTTGTAAAGAATTTCTTTAAAGCAATTCATGACGAATCCATTAACTATCAAGAAAGAGTTATGAACGCCTAGTTCTGTTAACTTTTAATTTCCTTAGAGAAACTATCTAAAAATTAGTCATTTATGTAAGTGATAAGCATTTTTTAGATAGTTTCTTTATTTTTGTTGGGTAGTTTTTACATTTTCAGCCAGCAAAAAAATACTCCAATAATGAGATTATTCATTGCATTCCTAATTTTCTTGTGCCTAAGTTGCATGCAATCTACCACTATGGTACAACAAATTGTGGAAGATATTCGAGTAGCTTACGCTCCAGATAAACGAGTAGCAACTTTTGAAGTAAGTGCAACGCCCAAGAGTGGTAAGGTTCTGCTTAGTGGAGAAACATCTATTCCGGAGGCAAAGAGCTTACTTTTACAGCAATTACAAAACATCGGTGTGAGCTATATAGATAGCATTTTACTATTGCCCGATGAACAACTGGAAGGAATGACCTATGGTGTGGTTAATTTATCCGTCTGCAATATTCGCTCTAACCCTAAACACTCCGCAGAGTTAGCTACGCAAGCCAATTTGGGTACTCCTCTACTTGTACTCAAGCGCGAAGGCGAATGGTATAGAGTACAAACGCCTGATAAATATCTTGGATGGTTAGATAATGGTGGATTTACCTTAATGAATCGAGTTGGCTATGACAATTGGCTAGCTCGACCCAAAACTATCTATAAAAATGACTTTGGATTTTCTTTTCAACAGCCTGATTTACAGAGTACAAGAGTTAGCGATTTAGTAGCAGGCAACATTTTAGCCATTGATTCGATAGGTGAAGCATTTACTAGGGTAATTTATCCCGATGAAAGAATTGCCTATGTAGCGAATAATGAGTTGAAGGACTACAACACTTGGATAAATCAAGATAGTGTAAAAACAGAACAATTACTCGCTGACGCTCAGCGACTTATGGGGCGACCATACCTTTGGGGTGGCACTTCTGAGAAAGGAATGGATTGTAGTGGATTCACTAAAACTGTTTATTTTATGAATGGTTTGATGTTGCCTCGCGATGCCTCGCAGCAAGTGCATGTAGGCGTAGAAATAGCTTACGACACCACCTGGCAAAATCTACTGCCGGGCGATTTTCTATTTTTTGGTCAAAAAGCTAACGCAATGCAAAAAGAAAAAATTACTCACGTTGCTATTTATTTGGGGAATGGCAAAATCATTCACGCTTCTGGAACAATAAGGATAGAAAGTTTAAAAAGGGGTGATATTGATTTTAATGAGTACCGTTTTAATACTTTTGTGCGTGCCAAACGCATGACAGAAAACATTGGAGAAAATGGCGTGTTATACGTGAAAGACATTGCTGCATACCAATTACCTAAAGCAGATTAATAATAGCCAAAAAGCAACATCAACTAACCTAAACAAGTGACTAAATACTACAATCCTAGTCTAAATAGTTGTAATCATTATTTTTGTTCAACATATTTTTTCCAAATTAAAATCAATTTATAATGAAATCATTTGTATTACTTTTATTTTTTAGTATCGCTTTACTCAATTTTGGGATAACTCAAAAAAAGGATTTACAAGTTAAAGGAGTAGCAGTTGACCAGTTAGTTGTTCGCGAAAATATGCAACTACTCAATTCAGAGTCCAAAAATGCACTTATCTTAGGTTTGCCCAATGCTAATGCAAAAAAAGCAGAAAGTGTATGGCAAGATTATGCAAAACAATTCAAAGCTAAAAGCACTAAAAAAGATAAAAAATCAGGGGTTTATTTTTCTGACGACGCAATTTTATCAAAGATAAGTAACAATACAGTGGACTTATATGCTCGCTTTGAAGATGGCAATAGCGGTACAATCATAACAGTTTGGTTCGATTTGGGTGGTGCTTACTTAGCTTCTGAAATACATAGCGATGCTTACAAGCAAGCAGAAAATATGCTCAAGGACTTTGCTACAGCAGTAAATCGTTCTTTGGCAGAAGACAATGTAGCAGAGCAAGAAAAAATTCAGAAGAATTTAGAAAAGGAGTTAGATAAATTACAAAAAGATAACAAAAAATATAACGATAAAATAGAAGAAGCCAAAAAAATAATTGCTGACATGGAAGCCAGCATTATACGAAATGAGAAAGACCAACAAACCAAACAAACAGAAATCGAAAACCAAAAAAAAGAAGTTGATAAAGCAAAAGAAAAAGTAAAGGAGTTTTAATAAATTTAATAAACGTCAAATCTGTTTAGCACTACTTTAGCTAAATAAATTTGACGTTTACTGCCTATGAATCAAGTATTTAATTTCTAGGTGCAGCCCTAATAGTAGTGCTTTCCTGAATCCAACAGGGTACAAAAAAACGTCCACCTTCTTGTAATTTCCTAGAGAAGATATCTTCTACACTTGGCATATATTGGGTATATCGCTCAATATACTTAATAGCTTCTTTTGCTACACTAGCATCCACCTGTTTTGCTTTATTCCACATATCAATCGCTACCCAAGTCACGACTTGGCTATCCCAACCTGTACCAGGTCCACAAAGTGGTCCGCTAGAAGCATAAAGCCTACCAATAAGCATGTAAGGCTCGCCCCAGCTTGGACGTACTTCTGATGCACGCAATGCCCATGTACGCGCAAGTGGAAAATTGCGCAAGTGAGAATAGTAAATTTTAGAAATTAATAATAGTAAATCCGCTTTTCGAGTGGCATCAGGAGCTTCGTCGGCTGCCTTTTTAAACTGCTCAAGGGCACAGTCATAATCCGCATTGCGCAAGCAATCATAACCTTGTTTAGCTGCTCCAGGTGCAGTTTCTTCTACACAATTTTTATTTCCTGCTGCTATTACTTGCGCCATCACAGGGTCTTCATTAGGACAACCACCCCATCTTAACCTGCTGAAAACCAATCGAATGGTATCACAATCGGTTTGTGCTACTTCAAAATCTTTGAAATATTGATTTTTATAATAATCACAGTCATAAAAATCCTTTACGGCTTCAAATGCACGTAAACGCTCGGGAGCATAGTCATTGATAACTTTCCAACGCTCGCAATAAACACCTTCACATTTTTTTAATCCATTGGCAATAATTTCCCGAATTAATCCCTCATATTTTTTAGCCTCTGTATTATCAATTACGCCTTCTTGTTGTAGTTCCACCAATAGTGCTGTGAATGGATTGATAGCAAAGTCATTTACTTTCAAACCATCTCTATCTATTGATTTCTTAAACAATTTATAGATTTCTATTTTAGATTTTCGATTAGGATATTTATAATAGTAGTCAAAGGCTCGACGTGCATCTACATATCCACCTGCCTGAGGATAGCAGCCTTCTATTTGGTCGTACAGTTCAAAAACAGCATCAATATATTCTTCTCGTTTTATAGAATCTTCTGTTTGAGTAATAAAAAATTCATAAAAGAAAATACCATCGGAGTAAACTGTATTTCGCTTACCATCGGCGGCTGGAGCAACAGCATACACTTTTTTCCAAAGTTCAAATGCTCTGGGTAAATTGTTCACTTTTAAAAAATCGCGATATAGTACGTAATCTTCCTCTGCTTGATCGGGATTAGGAGCATCTTTAAATTTAGGGCAAGGACTTAAATCTTCATCTAGCGCTATGGATTTTTCAGGCGTTTTAACAGTTGTTTTTGCTACTTCTTCTGCTACTTTTGGCGTGCAAGTGATTAGTCCAAAGACCAATCCAAATAAAGCTAACCATTTAATGTTCATGTTTTTTTTATGTTTTTTGTTTTTAATAATTATCTTCAGACATTCTTACTTAGCAACAATAATAACAAAATTTTATCAAATTGCCAAAACTAGATGTCTCTATCTTTTTAAGAATAGGTTATTTTTGCGCTTCAAAATATAAAACGTTTAAATTATGAGTACAAGTACAACTAGAGTCTATGTTATGTTCCTACTTTGCTTACTTACTATGGCTTGCCAACAAAACACTTCCTCTCAACCTGAAGGTGCTTTAGATTTAAAGAACTTTGAAGAAGAGCCATTGAAAGGCACTAAGGTAAAGCGCGTAGTTCGTCGCAGTCTTGATGGCAAGGTTATGGAGGAGGGGTTTGTCAGAAATGGGCTGAAAGATGGCGCATGGATAACTTATGACGACGAAGGTAAAGTGATGACGGTTACCACCTACATCGAGGGGCAACTTAATGGTATCCACTTAGAACTAGACAAAAGCTATCGCTTAGTTTCTACTACGGGTTATAAAAATAACGACTTTCATGGGTCAGCCAAAAAGTATAAATTTAGTAGAGTGACCGAAGAATTGCCTTATGAAAACGGCAAACTAGATGGACTCTACAAGAAATTCTATGAAAATAATGGTCAACCACAACTAGAAGCCAACTATAAAAATGGTTTACAGCATGGTATTATGAAACAGTTTAATTCGGAAGGCAAACAAATAATGGAAATTGTCTATGAAAATGGCAAGCAGCTTAGCAGTAAAATTATAGGCGCAGAATAGTATCTTAAGTATTGAGCGTTAGGTATTTAAGTTTAAAATGATGGTCTTCCTTAAATACCTAACGCTTGGAACTTAATACCTAAAAGTTTGTTATGGAAGTATGACAAAATAAAGGTATATGGCAAATAAAGACAACCATCCACTCTTTCCCTTACAGCCACAAACCCGCAAAGCATTTGCAGCACATTTAGGTATAAGCTACGATACCCTCAAAAGGCGTGCAGAAAAGCTCGATATTAAACTTCCAAAACGTATTTTACTTACCCCTGACTTACAAAGAACATTACTACAAGGACTGGAATACCAAACGCTGCTAGACAAATACGATTAAAGTTAATAAAAAGTTAAAGTTTTCCTTTTTTGCTTAATCCTGCGTCATGTTGCATGATGCTGCTTGATAGTGCTTTGTCTTGCCTAATTAACCAAATATTTATTTGTTTGAAAAAAAAACAACAAATTATCTTTGTATAGTAAATTGTTGCGCAGCATTTATGATTAGGTAAAGCCTGTTTAGGGTATTTTTTTAAATCTTAAAATTATTTTATTTATGAAAAATGTCATTTTAATTCAGTTTTTATTGTTAACATTTGTTGCAGTATCTTATCAGACGTATGCGCAGCAGATAAGTAGCGATAATAGCCAACTCACTACAATTTTATATTACTGGGAAGGCAAGGTTAACGGAGAGAAATTTAAAGGAGATGGTACAGTGGTTGCCGACTCGAAGACAGGGGAATTCTCTGCAATCGCTAATTTTGATGCAATGCCAAGTTCATTTGAACCAAGTTTAGCTGGCTGGTCAATTATTTCTCTTTCATGTGGTAATACCTCGAAGAAAGAAGGAGCACAGAATATCATTTCGCTTACAGCAGGTAGTTATCAAAGTGTTCGTACAATTAATTACTATGATGAGAAAGATAATTTCTTGGGAAATCTTGAGATAAATGGTAGGTTTTCCATTATTGGACCAAGTGTATTTAAGGGCGAAATTGCAGTTATTGGAACCTATAAAGGGTAAATTGATTCAAATTATAAATCTTACTTATTAAACAAACAACAAAAAAGTTAAAATTGTTTTTTCTATGATAAAGTTTATACTTTTATCCCTGATGATGCTTATCGTACCTATGTTATTAAAAGGTCAAGCTAGCTTGTATGGAACAATAGTGAATCAAAATAACGTTCCATTAGAATTTGCAGAGATACTTTTGTTTAGAAGTGATACGTTAGCAGCGTTAACCATTACAGAAAAAAATGGTTTATTTAGTTTCAAAAACTTAGATAAGGGCGATTATAAAATAAAAGTACAATATATTGGATATAAAAGTGTATTATTAGATTCTATAAAAGTATCAGAAAATCAACTTGTAGAAATTGCCACTATTCAATTAATGAATGAAGCGACCAATCTGAATGAAATTATTGTAACAGCGCAAGTTCCACTAATAGAAAGAATAGAAAATAAAATAAGAATTAATATTAGTGGAAATAATCAATTAATAGGAGATAATGGAAGAGACATTATAAAGAAATTACCCAGCGTTCAATATAATAACCTAACTGGTCAACTCCTATTGAATGGGAGACCTAATGTACAATTACAAATAGACGGAAATCTAATTCCTTTAAGTATTTCAGATGCTTTGGATTTGATTAGCACGCTACCCACCACAGATATTTTAGCAGTAGAACTTAATATGTCTCCCTCTGCTTCAAGTGATGCTTCAGGTAGTGGAGGCGTCATTAATATAATTACGACGAAGAGTTTAGGTTGGGGAAATAAATTTCAAATTAACGCTAGTGCAGGTGGCTGGAATTATGGCAGATGGCAAGGTGATGTTACACATTCTTTTAATCTAAAAAAAATTAGAATCACCACAGTTTATAGTTATTCAGATTTGAATACGTTTAACAGAAATACGTCTAACTTAATATTAGGAAATAATCAGACAACTTTTGGTAATGTAAATGCAAGGTTTAATCCCTACAACTTGGATAAGCATAATCTTAGAAATGTAATAAACTGGCAAATTTCAGATAAAACAGATATTAATTTTTCAACTGTACTTTCTAATACAAAAAATAAAAACAGAACGTTTTCTGATATAGATTTGGTGAATGAAAATAACATTATAGATACTATGTTGAATTTATTTTCTATTGAAGATGGAATATCCAATAGATATTTTTTCAATTTCGGTATTGTACACCGTTTTAAAAGAAGTGAAATAAATAAGATAAACTTTTTTGTTGATTTAGTGGGTTACGACATGGATTATCAAAATCTTATTCAATCTAATTTTTTTGATAAGTCTTCTAACCAAAAACTTAGTTTACTACAAACAAGAAGCGAGACCCCCACTAATTTATCTATTTGGAGTGCAAAGTTAGATTACGAAACCTCTGCTTGGAAATTTCCACTTTCTTTTGGTGTAAAATTTTCGGATATTAGCAACATAAACAGTGCATTTGTTGAACAGAGAGATGCTGAAAATGCTCCATGGTTGATTTCCAATCTTTTCACTAACCAAGTAGATTATAAAGAAAATATCAGTGCTGCATATATCAATTATGCACCAAAACACCTGAATACGGATTTTAACTTAGGTTTGCGTGTTGAACACACCTTCAACAAGATTGAACAATCTAGCGATGCTATTGAAAGGACAAGGCTTGATTTTTTTCCCTCTATTGTAGCTACTAACCATCTGATTGGAGAACACTACTTGACGTTATCTTACGATAGAAGGATAGATCGCCAGTTATATGAAGATTTAAACCAATTTACTTACTTCGTTGATAACTTCACTTGGCTTCAAGGTAATCCCCTACTAAATCCACAAATAACGAATACATTCCAAATGCTTTATAGTTATCAAAATAAGTATCAAGCAACTTTCCTGCACAGTAGGACAAAAGATGTATTTACATCAGTTGTAGCGTACTCCCCAGAATTTGGGATAAGAAATACGACAGGGAGAATGATAAATACTCCTTTTTCCACGCTTAATGGTTTAAATTTCGTTCTACCCGAAGAGCATAAGAACTGGACAATCACTAATGTTATTGGTATCTATCACGCAAAAAATAAACTCGAAATATCAGGCGATAATCCTATAAATTCAAAAAATTATGTTACTATACAAAGCCTACATTCATTAAACTTAAAAGATAATTGGCAACTTGGTAGTAATTTATTTTTTCAATCTTCTTTTGTTTATTCTTTTTATCGTTTTGATCCAATTTTTGTTGTTGATTTATCATTACAAAGGCAATTATTTAACGGAAAAGGAAATATAAAATTCTCTTTAACTGATGTAGGTTACTTGAATAGATATAAAGGAAACTCCCAAAATTTTTTAACTGATGTCCAAATTATAGCCATAGAACAATGGGAGAGCAGATTATTTAGGGTTTCTCTATCTTACAAATTCGGAAATAATAAAGTTTCCGATGTAAGAGTTAATGAAATCACTACTTCTGAGAAAAATAGGATAAAACGTGATGTAAATTAATATTGTTTATATGAATTTTATCTAAAATTGCCACATGCGTATGAGAGGCTTACCGATTTTCTTTTGAGTAAGCCTCTTACAGTTGAGTAACTAACTCATCTTATAAACCTATCATAAATTTATAACAGCAAACATCACACCACATCTGGTGTCTTTCTTAAACGCATATTTAAAAACTCCACAAGCAGTGAAAATGCAATAGCGAAATATAAATAACCTTTAGGTACTTCACCTACCTCAGCACCAAAGAGTTCGAGATGCCCTAAGTGCGCTCCCTCGATAATGAGCATGAATCCGATAAGGATTAAAAAAGCCAACCCCAACATCTGTATCGTTGGATGCTTATTGACAAAACGTCCTACGGGAACAGCAAAAAGCATCATAATTAATACCGATACTACAATAGCAATTATCATAATCAATAATGCACCTTGCACGCCGTTCGTCATTCCGACCGCAGTAAGAATGGAATCAAAAGAAAAAACAATGTTAATCAGCGTAATTTGAGCAATCACTTGATTTAAAGTAGCTTGTTTTTTTCCATTTTTCTTATTACTTTCAGTATGACCCCCTTCTAGTTTATGGTTGATTTCGGTAGTGCTTTTATACAAAAGGAAAAATCCACCTGCAATAAGAATAAGGCTTTGCCCAGAAAATTCACCTTTCAACCAAGAGAAATTAAACGAAAGCCAAGGCGCTTTCAGCGCAATTAGTGCTGTGATACCAAAAAGTAGGGCAATTCTCATTAACATCGCTAGAATTAAGCCAATATTAGCAGCTTTTTTCTGCTGAGATTCAGGTAGTTTATTAGCGGTAATTGAAATAAAAATAATATTGTCAATGCCGAGTACAATTTCTAAGAAAGTCAAAGTCAATAAACTTAGCCAAACTTCTGCACTAGCAAAATTAGGTATTATAAAATCCATAGGTCAGGTTGATTATATTTTGGACAAGATTACAAATAATTTAGTACACTATTGCGTCTAAATTAGGACATCTCATTTTTTTGGTCGAATTTTAGGCTATCATTTTATTGACGTAATTATAAAAAACGTTATCTCATGCGTAAACCTCTGTTACAAAGCAACTTTTGGATAATAGGCATTACTTTTTTGCTCTTCAACTATTGCTCAGCACAGTTCTCATCCACTCATACGAAGTTAAATCAGTTATACGAAAATTATCAAGAAGCTACTATTACAAACCGTTTAGTACGATATCAGAATATTGAGCCACTCATCGAAAAACGACGCAATCAAGAGGCATTCAAAGTGTTGCGTGCAGGTAGTTCCATAGAAAATAGACCTATTTATTTGGTACAAATAGGGCAAGGCAAAACAAAAGTGCTGCTTTGGTCACAAATGCACGGCGATGAGCCTACTGCTACGATGGCGCTGATGGACATATTTAACTTTTTTGAGCAAAATGATGAACTTCAACCATTACGAAAAAAGTTACTCAGTCAGTTGTCCATTTACTTTATTCCAATGCTCAACCCTGATGGAGCAGAGCGCGTGCAGCGTCAGAATGCAATCGGTGTGGACATCAATCGCGATGCGTTACAGTTGCAAACACCTGAAGCACAGATACTAAAAAACGTTAGAGAAGAAATAAAACCAGAATGGGGCTTTAATCTGCACGACCAAAGCCGTTACTATTCAGTAGGTAGCTCCTCAAAACCTGCAACCATTTCTTTTTTAGCACCCGCTTATAATGAAAAAAAGGAAATCAATCCTATTCGCAGAGATGCCATGAAGTTGATTGTTGGCATGAATCAAGTGCTACAAAAATATATTCCTGGTCAAGTTGCCAAATATTCAGATGCTTTCGAGCCTAGAGCTTTTGGGGATAACATGCAAAAATGGGGAACAAGAACCATATTAATTGAGTCAGGAGGGCATTATGATGATTCAGATGGGCAGTACGTTCGCAAAATGAACTTTCTTGCCATTATGTGCGCCCTTGAGGAAATTGCAGATGGTAGTTACGTACGGCATAGGCTTCCAGAGTATCAGGCTATTCCGTTTAATACTAGAAGTTTATATGATTTAATCATCACTAATGTAAAAATACAACAACAGGATAAAATCTATAATTTAGATTTGGCATTCAATCAAAATGCAGTAGCAGGAGAAGAAAATTTCCATTATAAAGGTCAACTGGCTTATATAGGCGATTTGTCCACTTCTTTTGGATATAAAACATTCGATGCAGCCGATTATAAAATTGTGATAGGGAAAACACATCCACAAATATTTGAAAGTATTTTAGATGCTACACAAACACCTATTGAAAAGTTTTTAGCAGAAGGCTACACCACATTGCAACTTATGAAAATGCCACCACCAGAGTATATTTTGGAAGACAGAGTTCAATTCATAATGAATGACCAAAAAATAAGAAATGATTTTCAACTGGGGTCAAATCCATCTTTCTTCTTAGAAAGAAATGGGAAAAAAGAATATGTTGTCGTCAATGGTCAGTTGTTAAAAATAGATTAATGATGAATTGCGTTTTATCAAATTTAAACTTCTAAGTAAAGCGCAATTATTTTTTCTCCTTTTTTGCACTTAACTACCCAACCCTTTTAAAATAGTTGCTCGTCTAGTAAAGTAAATCAAATAACATACAATGATGAAGCAGCAAATTTCAATTTCATGCCTATTTAGCCTCTTGATGAGTGCCTTTTTACTGCAAGGATGCTTGCAAGATAAATGCGAAGCTACACAAACTTTCATTCGTTACACGCCTATTTACAAGCAAGTGGATGAAATTCGACTGAATGTAAAAGCGGAAGCGGCTCAACCGCTTAAAAATCCGGGTAAGATTTATGCGTATAAACAATATTTTTTTATAAATGAAATAAGAAATGGAATTCACATTATAGATAATTCCAATCCAAAAGCACCGCAAAAGAAAGCGTTTATAAAAATTCCGGGCAATGTAGATATTGCGATAAAAGGAGATATTCTATACGCCGATAATTATATTGACCTTATTGCTATTGACATTAGCCAACCTGAACAGCCTAAATTGGTGCATCGAGAACAAGATATATTCAATAGCTTTACGCAAGACCGCGATTTAGGCTATTTAGTACATTTCGAGGAAAGCCTTGAAACAACGGAAATTGCCTGCGACGACCCTCGATTCAGAGATGGCTTTTTCTGGCGTGGTAGAGACTTGTTTGCTAGAAATGATTTCTTAGCTTCTGCCGAATTTGGTGGAGCTTCTAAAACGGGAAGTAATAGCAGCAATACAGGAGTAGCAGGCTCTATGGCTCGTTTTGGAATTTATCAAGATTTTTTATATACCATAGACCAAGTACAACTTAAAGTATTTAATATTGAAAAATTAAGTTCTCCAAGATTTATCAATGATGTGAATGTGGGTTGGGGAATTGAAACTATTTTTCCTTATAAAGACAAATTATTTATTGGCGCAGTAGATGGATTATATATTTTTGAAAACTCCTCCCCTACTCAACCTCGACAACTTTCTAAATTCACTCATGCACGCGCTTGCGACCCTGTTGTAGTGGATGACAATACAGCTTATGTAACGTTAAGAAGTGGCAATCAATGTGATGGATTCAATAATCAGCTAGATATTGTAGATATTACAGATTTGTTACGTCCTTCTTTGATAAAGACCCATGCCATGCAAAATCCTCATGGTTTGGCATTAAAAGAAAAAGTTGTATTCATCTGCGATGGAGAACATGGTTTAAAATCATATAATGTAGAAGATCCTTTAAATATTAAACTACTCGATCATAAAAAAATAGCCACTTACGATGCCATTCTATTACCACAAAATAATCTTTTAATGGTGATTGGCAAAGATGGATTTTATCAATATGATGTTGAAAATCCAAAAGATATGAAACAACTGAGCTTTATGCCAGTAGAAAAATAATGGATAATCAACGACAATAGAAGGAGTGTATTAATACACTCCTTATCTATATTTTAATCAAAACTAGCTTTTAATATGAAAAAAATAATCCTCTTATTTTGTGCTGTATTATGCTTTTTAGCTGTTCATGCGCAAGATAATACAACAAGTTTAGAAGCCTTAGACATACTCTACCTCAAAGATGGCAATGCTTTGAAAGGCAGGATATTAAAATATCAACCTAACCACTCTTTAAAATTTCAGTTGCAAAGTGGAAAAAAAATGACTTTTCCCGTTTTACAAATTGATTCTATAAAACAAATTAATGCTCCTATTATTGCGCCTACTAGAGAATTTATTACTAAAGAAAAAGGCTGGTACAATACCACTTATGCTAGTGCTTTAATTGGCACTACGCCCTGGAACAATGAACCCACAATAGGGATAGGTATAAATAATACAGTGGGTTATCAATTTAACCCTAAATGGGCTTTAGGTTTAGGGACAGGCTTAGATTATTATTACATTGCCCAACGAGAAATTATATTACCCTTTTACGCAGAAGGTAGATATTATATGGAATTAAATCCTTCGATGAAGCCATTTTTAATGCTTTCTGGAGGTTACGGCATCGCTTTAAACGACAATAACTTAGCCGTAGAAGGCATTAAAGGTGGTTGGATGTATCATCCTGCTATTGGTTTTTTATTTGGAAAAGATTCATTTAGAAAATGGCAATTTGACGCTGGCATTAGAGTACAACAGGCTACTTTTCAATTTGATGTGCCTTGGGCAGATAGAAATAATATCATTCATAAAATGCTGTATCAGCGATTTACAATGAGGTTAGGTTTATTTTTTTAAATGCTAAGAAGCTAAATATCCGTGCGTTATACAGAGCAAGACATGATACAAGGCTGCATTAGGAACGAGCGTTTTTTTCAAGAAATGCTCTATCGCAAATACTTTGCCAGTATGATGACGCTTTGCATGCGCCACGCTTGCGACCAAGATACTGCTACTCAAATTTTAAATAATGGCTTTTTGAAAATTTTTAAAAAGCTAGATACTTTTTCTCAAAAAGGATCACTGGAAAGTTGGATTAGAAGTATTATTTATAATTGTATTTCAGATTATTATAGAAGTCAATCTAAACAAATTCGCTTTTTAGATTTAGCAGATAAAGAAAGTAGCTTAGATGAAAGCGTCTTACATCAACTTTATTTTGAAGATATTATACAATTAGTGGATGATTTACCACCTGCTACCCAAAGTGTATTTATGCTTTATGCAATCGAAGGATATAATCATCGCGAAATTGGCGAAAGATTAAATATTAGCGAAGGAACATCGAAATGGCATCTTTCGGCTGCCAGAAAACAACTAAAAGAACTTATTGAAAAAAATTATAAAACAGCATATAATGCAAGTTGAGCCAAATAAATTTGACGACGAATTTATGGACAAAGCATGGCAGCAAATGGCGGTCATCTTAGATAAAGAAATGCCCGTAAAAAAGCGAAGACGTTTTCTATGGATATGGTTCTTACTGGGTTTTGGTATTTTAGTGGGTGCTGGAATTGTCTATCGGATGAATACGCCTTTACATCAAGAACCTAGAAAAAAAGAAATAAATAATGCAGTAGTTATACCTACTGAACAGGCTCAACTCAATGTTTTAAAAGAGAATTTAAAGAACTCCATTATAAAAAATAACCAAACAAGTTTTAATCGTATTCGACCAAATAACTATGTAGGCAATCAGCAAATAAATGGTGATTTATTGTCATCATTTATAAGTAAAACATTAGTTAAAGAAAGTGAAAACTTAAGTCAAATAACGGCAGATACCATACAGCAATTTATAACAGCAAAAGAAACTGTTGTAACAAAAGAGCAAGAAATCACCGATTTTATTCCTGATGTAGTTATTCCCTTGAGCAGTGACTCCATTAAACCAATTTTCTTTTCTAAAAACGAATATAGTATTGCCACATCAATTAATAAAGCAAGAAAAAATAATTTTCAGTACGGTATAAATACTGGAATGTATTATGCTTCCAATCAACAAAATGGTATGTTTGGAGAGCTTTTTATTAAATATAAATTAGCCCAAAAATGGCAAATAAATGTAGGTAGCAATTACTTTCAACCCATTCATTTAAGCATCGCCGCTAGTGATGAAGCAGCAGCAATGGATAGCTCCTCTGCAAGAGGAAGCCTAACGACGAGTTCTAATGAGCAAGATACCAAAGAAAGCAAAGAATTTTTAATGAACAACGATTACGCTTTTGTACAATTTCCTTTACAACTGGAATATAAGTTATCCAATCGTTGGTATATAGCGTCGGGATTAGCTTGGACTATTCCATTGGAACGTAAAAAGAATCAAAATCAATTACAGGAACATTTCTCTTCCAATCCAACAATTAGCAATGAGTTAATTACACCTTCTCCTTACTTAAGTTGGATGCTGGGTACACACTATCAATTTCACCCAAAATGGGGAATGCAATTGCAGTATCAACATAATTTAACAGGCTATCAAAATAGTCTATTATTGGGTGGTATTAACTATCGTTTAGGAAGATAAAATTGAATTTGACATTAGTTTTCTAATGTCAATCAAATATTAGTTATTATCTATCAGAAAATTTTAAATGAGTAACATTTCAATCTATTAAGAAACAAGCGTTTTTTAATAAAGCATTTTTTTGTTTTATTAAAACAATATGTATATCTTTGTACCAAATTCATAGTCAAAGGTTTACCATGAAAAAACAGACGCTTAACAGAAAATATAACTTCCCTGATGCAGATTTGCATTTGCAATGTCTGGAGCGCATCAAATATGCTCATACTGATATTCATTATTTCCAACAATATGGTTATGATTTGGAGCGATTGAAAGGCTTCAAGGCATTGTGCGATAGATTCAGAGCACTGCCAGACGATGATGAATTACTAGGAAGCCAGATGATACTGACTGAAAAAAAGTATGAAACTGGCGAGCAATTAAAAACAGCTATTAGAAGCCTAATGACGCGGATAGCTACCAAATACGGTAATAGAAGTGGTCAATATAGAAAATTTGGTACGACGAAAATGGGCGACATGACAGATGCGCAACTCATTTTCTGCGGAAGAAGAGTGGTGAGGGTGGCAAGACAACAAATTGATGCTTTGGCAGATGTGGGTATCAACGAAAATGTGATTAGTAAAATCGTAGAAGCTACCAAAGCATTTGAAACAGCAGTTAATTTGCAGCAAGACAAGATAGCAGATCGCGATGTAAATGTAGAAAGAAGAGTGGAGCAAGGAAACAAATTGTATGATGAATTAATCATTCTTTGTAACATTGGCAAAGATATTTGGGCGGACAAAGACCCTATCAAATATGAGCTTTACACTATTTACGAAAGTAACAATGACCAAAAAAAAGCGAGAAAAGAAAAAATCACCAATCAATAAAAAGTAAATACGTTTAGTTTCATTTATCGTTTTTCGTTAATTCTGAGTAAGATTCTACATGAGATATAAAGAAATGGAAAGGTATTACCAAATGTTTCTTATTTTCGTGTTAGCAATAAAATTTCAAAACATAAACGAAGAACGAAATGAATATTAGGCATTTATTTTTTTTAGTTATCATTATATCGTGTTTTATCGCTTGCCAAGAGCAAGATGAAACAAGTAGCATAACTTATCAATTTCCGAAAACAGTGCACATGACCTCTAAGGTAGAGGGTTTCGAGGTGCAAACGGTACAACAAGGACAAGGCGAGTGGCTTTCCGTAGCCAAAGACCCACAAGGCAGATTGTTGATTTCTCCAAGAAAAGGAAATTTACTACGTTTTACAATCCCTACTGATAGCACACAAAATTTAACAATAGATACACTAGATGTAGGCGTGAACGACTGTCAAGGCTTGCTTTATGCTTACGGTCATCTATATATGATGGGATCTGGGAAAGACAATATTCGTGGCGTTTACCGCTTAAAAGATTTAGATGGACAAGGGCAATTCGATGTGCCAATCCTAATGCGTGAATTTCCTAAAAATGGCGACCACTCTGGACATACTCTAGCTTTAGGACCTGATGGAGCAATTTACTTTTTATCAGGTAATGACAACCGTCCACCCAAAGGGGAGGATGTGAGCTATGTTTATGAAAATTGGCAGAACGACCACCTAATGCCGCTTTCTAGCATCTTTGGCACAGAACAAAAGCCACCAGGAGGCTATGTATTGAAAACGGATTCAGTCGGAAGTCACTGGCAGCTAATCTCTTATGGTTTGCGCAATCCTTATGACATGTGCTTTAGTGCTGAAGGTGAATTGTTTACATTTGATTCCGATATGGAATGGGATTTCAACCTACCTTGGTACATCCCAACACGGGTGAATCACTTGGTGTCTGGTGGTGATTATGCTTGGCGACAAAGCACTGCAAAAAGATTTGACTATTATCCCGATATTTTACCTTCTGTGGTAGAGTTTGGGCGAGGCTCACCAACAGCAACTTGCTTTGGCACGGGCACCAGATTTCCAGCTAAATATCAAAAAGCACTTTTCCTAGGCGATTGGTCGTATGGAAAAATTTATGCTATGTTCCTTGAACCTGATGGCGCAACTTATAAAGCTACTTATGAACCAATGGTTACAGGTCAGCCATTAAATATTACCGATATGATTGTCGGTGAGGACGGCACTTTATATTTTTTAACCGGTGGAAACGGCACAGATACTGGGCTTTACAGAATTGTATACAAAGGAAAAGAAAAAACTACACCAGTAAAAAAAGAGGAAAAATTACATTCTAATTTATTGCTTCGCAGAAAATTAGAAGCATACCATTTTGCAAAAGATACTTCTGGACTAGCTTTAGCCATGCAACACATCGCTCATCCTGACCGCTTTGTGCGCTATGCAGCTAAAACTATTTTGGAACGCAATCATCCTGATTTATGGCTATCCCGATTGAATGGAAAAAATAATCCAGATACTCAAATTTCGTTGTTAACTGCTATTATTCGTTCTGATACAACGGATAAATACCAAACGCTTACTTTTGAACAACTCAATAAATTAGGTTTTGCCAGTCTTTCAGAAGTCCAACAACTTGGTGTACTACGCCTATATGCACTCGCTTTTTTGCGCTCAAAAACCTTGCCGAAAGATAAAGCAGGAAGCATATATCAGGCATTACTTCCTTTTTATCCTTCTAAAAACACAGCATTGAATAAAGAATTAAGCAGAGTGCTAGGCTATTTGGCACACTTGAAAGGAGATGGCAAAGAAATGATTGCCACAACTTTTGATTTGATAGAATCTACGCCCGACCCTGTGCAATTCATCCACTATTTGGAAGTCATTCGCCTAATTCCCAAAGGTTGGACTTTGCAACAGCGCGGTGCTTACAAACACTGGATGCAGTATGCGAGAGCTAATCTAACAGGAGGCTCTTTGTTCAACTACTTTTTAAATGAAATTGAAAAGGAATTTAACACTACCCTATCGGACGAAGAAATAAAATGGTTGGCAGAAAATTCACTTGAGCCTTTGAAAAAAGGCTATGATGGTCCAGTGAAACCTAAACCTAAAGTGGCGCAATCTGCTTTTGAGGAATCTAAGGTTTACACGCAGTGGAAAATGGAGGACTTACAATACGGTTTGGAAATGGTAACTTCTCCTCGCAATGAATTGTTACGCGATTTCAATAGAGGTCAGCGAATGTTTGCAAAAGGACAATGCTACAACTGCCACTACATGATAAACAAGGGCGGTGGCTACGGTCCTGAATTGACTTTAGCAGGCAACTCTTTTTCCGCTGAAGATTTACTAATGGCTATTTTAGAACCTTCAAAAGACATTAATAGCCGTTTTCAATCCACTATTTTCGAGATGAAAGATGGCAGCAGTATTGCAGGTCGCTTAATGACAGGCGACAATTATCGCTATGTGGTACAAGCTTCCTATGAGCCTGAAAGTGCACAAGAAGTATTAAAAAGCCAAGTCAAATCTCAAAAAGAGGCAGAATACTCGGATATGCCAGCGGGATTGATTAACCCTATGAGTTCTGAGGAAATCATGGATCTGCTTTATTTCATTGTTCAAGTTGCAAAGAAAAACGACGAGGCATTGGAATTGGCTATTTTTGAAGAAAAACCAATTTTTGAAATGGGTGATTCTTCACTTATTGAGATGATTCAATTTGGTAAAACAGGAAAAATCTATTACACCCTTGATGGTTCTGAACCAAGCAGTAAATCAATACTTTATGAAAGCCCATTTTTCGTTAATAAAAGCACACTCATCAAAGCAAGCGTAATTGATGGAGACCAAGTCGGAAAAGTGGCAATACGACAAGTGCATGGCGTGGATAAAGCAGAAAATGGGCTAGATTGGAAGTTATACAGAAACATAATAGAGCGATTTAAACTACCAAGCAATAAAAAACCAGATGCTTCTGGAGTAGCTTATACTTTTGATGTTCGACCAATTGCCGAAAGCGAAAACAATTTTGAAGTTCATTTTGAAGGATTTTTACAAATTGATGTAGCCGGTGAATATAATTTTTATACCAAACAAGATGATGCGATGAGAATGTACTTGGATGATAAATTGGTGATTGATGCTTCCAGAGCAAATTGGCAAAATGACGCTAAAACCAGTATTAAACTTGGCACAGGCAAGCATCGCATTCGAGTAGAATTTTATGATAACCTATCGTTAGAATATCTAGATATTCAGTACGAACATTCCAAAATTCCACGACAGGCGATACCAGGCAATAAATTGTTTAGAGCTAGTAAAATGGCGTTGTAATGAATAGAAAAAGTCGCGTTGCTTTCTCATATTTGCATCTTGTTGCAGTTAAGAGAAAGCAACGCAACTTTTACAAATATGAAAATACATAATTTTAGTTCAGGTCCAGCCATTTTACCTGCTGAAGTAATGCGTCAAGCAGCAGAAGCCTGTATTGATTTCAACGGTATTGGTCTTTCTATATTGGAAATTTCACATCGTAGTAAAGAATTTTTAGCTGTTTTGTCGGAAGCGGAAGCACTCATTCGAGAGATACTAGGCATAAGCGACGAATATGGTGTTCTGTTTTTGTCTGGGGGCGGAAGTTCTCAATTTTACATGACGGCTATGAATTTGCTAGGTTCAAACGAGAAAGCTGCTTTTGTGGATACGGGTGTTTGGTCATCCAATGCCATAAAAGAGGCAAAAGCATTTGGGCAGGTAGAAGTAATTGCCTCTTCCAAAGACAAAAACTACACCTACATTCCAAAAGGCTTTGAAGTCCCCAAAGATGCAAAATATTTGCACATCACCAGCAACAACACCATTCGTGGAACACAATATCACCGCTATCCCGAAACAACAATTCCAATAGTTTCAGATGCCTCTTCTGATATTTTTAGCCGTCCGTTGGACATTTCAAAATTTGGATTAATATACGCCAGTGCACAAAAAAACGTGGGACCTGCTGGCGTAACATTGGTGATTGTGAAAAAAGAGTTACTTGGAAAAGCTAATCGTCACATTCCAACGATGTTGGACTATCGCGTACAAATTGAAAAAGAATCATCTTTTAACACACCACCCGTTTTCCCAATTTATGTGTCTATGCTCAATTTGCGCTGGGTAAAAGCACAAGGAGGTCTGTCAGCTATGGCGAAAAAAAATGCTCAAAAAGCAGCATTGATGTACGCAGCTATTGACCGAAATCCCTTGTTTATGAACCCTGTGGAAAAAGAAGACCGCTCAATAATGAATGCTGTTTTTCGATTGAAAGACGAATCTTTAGAAGCTCCTTTCTTAAAGTTGTGTGCGCAAGCAGGTTGCAGTGGCGTAAAGGGACATCGCTCGGTAGGCGGTTTCCGTGCATCCATGTACAATGCAATGGACTTAGAAAGTGTACAAGTGTTAGCGAGTGTGATGGATGAATTTGCACAACAATATGGATAGCATTGATGAAATTCTAATAAAATGCTGATTTCTTCAACACCGTTAAACATCAATGGACAACTGATTCCAGTAAAAATCTATGGCGAGCGTAGGGTAAATGTTCGTGCTGCACTGGGAAGAACGAATTTTATTCTGCGCTTGCCCAAACACTTATCTAAACAAGAACTTTTCAAACATCTGACTTGGTTTGAAAAGTGGATTAAAGAAGTGCTAGAAGCAAATCCAAAAATAAAAGAACGATTTGACCTCAAAGAATACAAAACAGCAGACTTACTCAAGGTAGGCAATAGAACTTACGCATTACAAGTAAGTTATGAAGATAGAAAAACACATGCAGCGCAGTTAAAAAATAGTGTTATTCACTTGAAACTGTGTAAAGAAGTGAATCCGCTTGATGTGGAAAAGGCAACAAAACAACTTTTGAGTAATGTAGTAGCCAAAGATTTTCAAACTGAGATAGAACAGCGTGTACAATCCATCAATGCACTGCATTTTAACAAACCCATCAAAAAAGTGATATTACGCTACAATCATTCCAAATGGGGCAGTTGCTCCTCGTCAGGTGTGATTAGTCTTTCCACTCGCTTACTTTTTGCGCCCACAGAAGTAATAGATTACGTAATCATCCACGAACTGGCACACCTATTGGAAATGAACCATTCCGATCGTTTTTGGAATATTGTAGCAGAAAAAATGCCCAACTATCACCAGCACGAGCAATGGCTAAAGATAAATGGGCATTTGTGTAGCTTTTGATAATTAGTTGAAAGAAATTACACCATCTGTCATAATCCCTAAATGATTTCGATGTTTCACAGCTATGCGATAATTTCCTTTTTTGACAAAGAACGATAATGGAGAGACCCCATCTAATTCTACTACATCACCATCTCTCTGCAATAAAGCAGAACGAGTGGATATAATCTGACTGGGATTGTGCTCATCTCTCAATTCTACTAATACCCAGTCCACAATGGCGTTATCCCCTGTTATTGACCAAACATTATGCGTAATTGTTTCTCCACCACCTCTACCAAAATGAGTGTAATTCAACTTAGAAAATGGCTCATTTTTAGGAATAAGATTTCCTAAAGCATTATTCATATTTGTTCCGTTGTACGCTCCTTGAAGCATTACTTTGATGGATAATAAATTTATGCTTGGTATTTCAAAATTAGTCAATACTTGTACTTCTGAAGGATTTAAAAAATAGGTATCGCTCAGAGTGTTTACGGCAAAAGAACTGCCGTCGGTGCTACCACCATTATGCCTATACCAAGTCCCGGTAGTTTTGTAGTTTGGTGTTATAGTGTGCCCCAAAGCAGTATTCAAGTTTGCAATTACAATGACGTAGTTCCCATTTCCATCGTGCAACTCCATTCTTCTAGGTGTGGTAATATTCCCTGCTCCCAGACCAATATTTCCGTAATCAGGTGTGGTGGCATATAAATTAAAATTGTTGCGCAGATAGAATAATTTAGACATTAATCCATGTAGTTCTCTTCTTTTAGGATTATCATAGTACCACCAACGCACTGGTTTTTCACCTGTCCTTCCATTGAAGTTAATATCTACATCGTAACCCAACTCTTGGAATTGCCAAATCATTCTAGGACCGGGTAGTAATAGATTATAAGCAGCGGCTATTTTAAGACGATCAATCATTCTTTGCACTTTGATAATAGTATCTGTTTCCATAAAAATACCATTTCCAAATTGCATTAATTCGTACCCCAAACGCTGTTCGTCATGGCTTTCTGCATAACTCATCCAATTAGCAAAAGTAAAATTTCTACCAGGTGCGTTGTAAACGCCTGAATTATAGATATTGGTGTTATCTCCGTTATAGCCTAAAATAAAACCCTTTATGTCATTGTGATGTCCAACACCACTCCACATTAAAATTCCATGATCAGCTAATACTTTGTCCTCTGCACTTTCTGCCAAGTGCTCAAAAATAGCTACTGAGCCTGGATTTCTAGTCCACATTCCGTTCACCATGCGTTTCAACAAATCTATTCTTAGCTGATTGTAACTGCTTGCCCAATCGTCGCCAGAAGGAAAATCGTTTGGTTCAGTTTGTCCAAAACCTTTAGTAAAATCAAATCGAAAACCGTCAAATTTATATTCTTGAAGCCAAAAATCTAAAATCCGATCTACCATAATTTGCGTGTGCTCACTTTCGTGATTCCAGTCAGCCCCCCACCAACCTGCTTGATTGCGTACCATTTTGTGAGTGGCATTAAACCAAGGATTATCATTAGCTGGACGATTAAGCGTACTATTCCAGTACATCCGAGCCATAACATTGGAATAAAATGCGTGATTTAATACTACATCATTAAAAACCAATATTTTACGTTTATGGCATTCATCAACAAACTTTTTTAAATCGTCTTTTGCACCATAGTATTTATCTGGTGCAAAGTAAAAATTGGGATTGTATCCCCAACTTGAATTTCCCTCAAATTCAGACACCGGCATCACGTGAATAGCATTAATACCTAGATTCTCTAGATATTCCAATCTATCAATAGCCGCTAAATAAGTACCTTCCGCTGTAAAGTCCCTAAAATGTAACTCGTAGATATTCAATTTATTAGGCGAAGGAGATGTAAAAGGTGGAGCTACCCAATTGTAGGTAGTTTGCGCTGTTCTTAATACCGAAGCACGATCTTGAGCTTGTGTTGGATAAATTGGTAAATTAGGGTAACGAGTAGAAGATATGTTAGCATCATCTATATCGGAAATCTGTTCTGCATAAGGGTCAGCTACTTGAAGTCCTCCATCTATTAAATATTGAAACACATAATCTTCTCCGGGCATAAGACCTGTCAACTCAATCCACCAATAGTCGCCTCTATCGTTATCGTTATCCGCATCTGTTGTACCATCCCATCCATCTCTATCGCGATTCATTTTATATGCTTCACTTATTGTCCAATTATTAAAATCGCCGAGTACATACACTACCTGTTTGGGTGGCGTACTAATGCTACCATAAACTGTTCCATTTCCATTTTTTAGACGAGTGTAAACTGGTGCGTGTAGGACTAAAGTAGCTTTTGTGTCATCGCCAATGTGATAGTTAATACCGGGTTTTGTCCAACTTGGACGAGCAGCCAAGTTAACTGCGCTATATGCTTTTGCTTCAAATCGTTTATTTCTAACCTCACTTGCTCCAAAGTCCGCTTGAATGCTGTATCTTTTTAAATTAGTGTCTGTCAATGTAATATTGTGGGAAAAAGTTATCCCCCCTGCTTGTGAAGTAATGGTAGTTATTACATTGTTAGACATATCTAACTCTTGTAAGGTCCAACTAATCGGTGCAGTATTTGCCTGTGCGCTAGCTGTAAAAAAAGTGTTTATTTCGATTAAAAAAGGAGAATAAGTTGGCGAAGTTAAGGTAAAGAAGTTACCTGTGTTAACCGCATTAAAATAATTTACTCCAGACTGATCCTCTTTCAGGCTTCCATTGGCATTTCTAAACAGAAAATTCAAGCCGAAAATATCGTTCTCACTATCAACATTGTAGTAAGACCTAAGAGATGGGAGCACAATTTGCCAGAGATTAGTACCAATATTAGTCATTTCACCAATGCCATCATCCTGTCCCCAATTACCTACTACTTTGCTAAACGTAAGAGCATTATTTGGATTGGTAGATACCCCTGAATGAAAATACACTTTTGTAGCCCCCGCTAAATCTGTACAATTTGCATTAAAAGTAATAGTAACCTGTTCATTCGTAGTTGGCGTGGCAGGGACAACAGTTACCGTTTGAACTGCTCCAATCGTTATATTCGTTACATAATTACTCAACTGTGTGCGACTGCTAGCTTCATTCCAACTTGTAGCGTTATTATCATTAGGTATTGCATCAAAAGAGCCATGTGCGTTTTGATCACCTGTAATGAAGAACTGAATATCGCCAGCAGATACAGTACCTAGTAGGGACTTAAATATTCTTACTTCTACCCAGCCATCTTGATTAGTGCCTGTGATGTTTTCACCAAATTCTGTTGTAGCCTTAGCGCTACCCGTACCACTCCAGCTCGAACCACTCCAAGTATGAAATTCCGCATATCCTCCAAATGTACCTCTAAAAATGAAGTCAGGTTTATTAGAATGAGTGTAATCAATACTTCTCGACCAAGAATCTGTTGTACCGCCACCTGCTTTTGTGTTAATTATAAATGCCCAACTCATCCAATTTGAGGCAGTTACTTCTGCTCCTAGATACAAGTAACAGGCGTCCTCAGTAGCATAAAGACGTTTAGCGTTTGCATTTGCCCAACCTGCTGATAAATCAGCAATAGATACAGGTGTTCCCCATACGCTCTGACCATCAAAAGTGCCATCAATACTAGGTTGTGCAAATACTGAATCACAATAAGATAGAACCAAAAAGAATAATACTACTGAGGAATACAACTTTTTAATTAAATTCATAATTTAATATTGTTTTTTATGTTTAATAGAAAAATTGGACATTTATGACAAATAATAACATTATTTTATATGGGATAAAATTAAGGATATATTTGTAAATGTAAAATATACCTTTAATTTTGTAGTCATATTAAATTCGACAGTCATATATTATTTTTTTAAAATTAAAGTTCTGCTCTCATGAAAAAAAACTTACTTACGTTACTGCTGATTGCAGTTGGTTACTCTATGTATTCGCAAATTACTTTTGATGGTAACATTAATGAAACGCAATGGGGCACTCCCTTATCCACTTCCTCAGG
>CALDYY010000077.1 GCA_937944245.1 uncultured Saprospiraceae bacterium
AGCTAAACAATGAATGGCGCATAAAAAAGAAGCAGAAAAGCCTAGAAAATCTAAATTCCAACTAAAAAAACGCATGAATTATCCTTTTTTAAGGAAACGCATATGATGCAACTTGGTTGCATAAAACATGGCGTAATTGTTGCTTTTTGTTATTGAAAATTGGGTTACTCTTTAAAGTTGTAGTTATATTTATATAAAATGGCATAAAACCATTAATGCAATTGATTATTTAAGGAGTTACTTATAAAGGTAATATATTTGTTTTGAAAGTAGTAAACATGATCCTTTTTTGATTTCACTGCATTGTTTTCGTATAGAGAAAATTAATAGCATGTTAAAATTTATAAATGTTAATTGGTTATATCTATTAATCTTGAGCAGTAGTTTGTGGTGTTGCCAACCCAAGTTGCAAAGCTATTTTTGCACCAGTACAGATGTAATTAAATTACCTACAAATAAGACATCTTCATTTTTAAGCATTACCAATTCGTGTCGAACGCCAACGGCTTACATACCAGATACCTTACATTTGGAACATTTTCCAATGCGATATATCCGTTTGAACATTCATTTCGTAAATGCTTCGGATAGTTCAAAGAACTATGTGGGTGAAGAAGCGATTGCTTTTGCCTATAATCTTGTGCATAACGCCAACACAGATTTGCAGCAAAATGCAAAAATGAATCTTCCGATTGGCAATCAGACACCTGTGTTACCTATTAATTTCCAGTACGTTATCACCCCTAAAGAAAATGACCCAACGGATAAGGGGGTCTATTTTCATTTTGATGATGAACTTTGCTACTATGTACATAAAGGCACAAATCGCAATCACTACAATCGTGAAATCATAAATAAATATGGCGTTCAAGTTGGAAGTGTGATTAACGTATTCATTATGCCACATCATCCCGATAGTGTTGCCTCGCCAACTTATATTTCATCTGGAGTGGGGGTTGCACTCGGTACGAATATCAAAATGGCGGGGATTTACGAGGATGGTAAACCTTTTTGGTATTATCGCCAAATTTTGAACCACGAAGTTGGTCATGTTTTTGGGCTACACCATTCGTGGGCGGGTAATGACGGTTGCGAGGATACCCCTCACCATCCTAACTGTTGGAACTATACAGAGGATGCACCTTGCAACACACTGGTTTCCAATAATGTTATGGACTATAACGCTTGGCAACTTGCTTGGACACCCTGCCAAATTGGTCGTGTACACGAAGCTATGAGCGAACTCAACGCTCGGCAGCGTCAACTGCTTGTGCCAACATGGTGCGATTTGGACGAAAGCAAAACTTTAGTGATACGAGATTCTATCCACTGGCAAGGGGCTAAGGATGTAACAACAAATATTGTTGTCGCTTCAGGGGGGATATTGCGACTAAGTTGCCGATTAGCACTTCCCAAAGGGGCAAGTATTACGGTAGAACCGGGCGGTAAATTAATACTCAATGAAGCACATTTACACAACGATTGCGGAGAGACATGGCAGGGTATTGTTCTTCAAACCAAAGGAAAAATAAAAGGTGAAGTCCAATGGATTGGCAATGTAAAAATGGAAAATGCAGTATATGCTATTCAGAATGAAGTGCAAGAGTAATAATTACCGATGTAGCAATACTTCACCGTAAAATGAATTAATTTGCCCTGCTTTGTTTGCAATCTCGGCGCGCCAAATGTATAGTCCTGCTGGCATTTCTTTGCCTTTGGATGTACCATCCCAACCCGAATGAAGTTCATTAGTATTTCCGTTTTTTATTTGGTAAAGTATATTTCCCCAACGGTCAAAAATTTGAAAGGAAGGCATTTGATAAATATTTCTGCCCGATAAATAAAAAATATGGTTGTCGTTGCTGCTATTTGGATAAAAAATATTGGGTTGAAACAATTGAAATTCAGTCAATTTTATAAAAATGTTATCTGATGCTCTGCAAGCATTTCTGTTCTCTACCTCAAGATGGTAAAAACCACTTTCTTCGGGTGTGGCAATGGCATCGAGGCAAGTATTACATGAAAGCCTAGCACCTTGCCACAAATAGGATGTCACCTCAGAAGTGGAGCGGACATTTGCGATTAGTTGTACTTGTTCCCCTTGCTCAATTTCAAGAGTTTCTCCTAAATCTACTTTTATAAAATCTTCTATCACTTCAATATTGCCACTTGCTGTTTCACAGCCAGTAATCACTGTCACGGCGTAGTTACCCGCTTTATGAACAATAATGCTTGATGTTTTTTTGCCTGTGTTCCATTCATAAGCAAGAGCATTCGCAATATTAGGATTCAACTCAAGGGTTTCACCAGCACAAATAATATTTTTTTGCCCTGTAAAGTCAACGCTTAGCTTCCCCACTTCAAAGGCAGTCGCATCATCGGGAATGGCTGTTTCTGGGTCATCTGAGCGAATGCGCTCCGTCATTGTTTTTGAGGAAAGAAAAATGCCATCTAAATAGGCGTAGTTATGTACCCACCCCTTTGCAACGCCTTCTTTTACTTCAACTTTTATGCTAAAACTATCTACGCCAATCGGGATAGTGATGTTACTAATGTGAAGGACATTAGAACCTATTCCTTTTTCTGTTTTTCCTTGAAATGGAAAATTTGTAATAGATTGAATAACAAAATATTCTGGTAAGGTGTCTGAAAGGACAACCCCTTTTTGAACGATGTCTGTCCGATTGATAATGGTGAAAGTGAGGTCAAATGTCCTGCAAGCGGATAAGTTCCTTTGCGATACGCTATTGAGCAATTTTACTTTGTAAGGGCAAGAACAACCATCCTGATTGCCCTCAAAATTAAGTCTTTGTAACTCTGTAATATTTCCATCACCTACGTCAAAGCGATATAAATACCGATTGGTGGAGAATCCTGAGGTGGGCGAACCCACTCCAAATAAGTTGCCAAGTGCATCAAAGAATATAGTAGGCACATTACCTTTTAATACATCAGAAACAGGAAATCTAAAATTATCAATTTCTCTTTTGTTAATATCAATCGTAATTAATCTTCCCGAAAGATGGTCAAAACCATAGAGTTCATTTTTAGTAGGATGAAAGGCAATGTCCGCACAATAAATAGACGAGAAGTAAGGATGTGTTGTTTTCAAAGGAATTAACTGTGTATCAAAATTTGGGGATTCCAAATCAATTAATGCCAATAGATTAATTGTTTCATTAGGGCTAAAACCTAATAAAACCAAATATCGTTCGTCAGGTGAAACATCACCAGAAACAAATAGCATTCCAGTAGGCAGGGGCAACTCCACTAACTTTTCTAAGCGAAAATCACCATCAATCCTACATAAGCGGTAAGTTTTCCCTAGTAAAACCCCATAAATTAGATTCCGTGTAGGATGATAAGCAATGCCATTGATACGCTCTCCAAAATAGAGATTTCGTTCAGTAAATTGTACCAGACCAGTAGCATCATCAAAGGTGATTTCTTCAAATACTGTGCCACCCTGTTTTTCTATAACCCTAAACATTCTTCCGTTACAATCGAAAGGTGTTTGTGCATACATTAGCGTTGCCGCACAACATAATATTAGCAAGACATTATAAAACTGGGTCATTTTAGGCATCATGGCATAGAGTGTTTTGTTGGTTGAATTTTGCTACTTTACCATAAAACAATTTTAAATTCTTTATAATGTTAAATGTATGTAAATTAAAGGTAATAGACAAGAATTTTGTTAAAATTTAACATGGAAAGTTGATAAAATACAATTTTTACAGCGAGAAATAATTTTTTAGCCTATGTTAATTCTTCTATCATTTGAATAAGCACCTCATTGAGGTTATGAATAGCTTGCTCAAGTTGCCAACTGGCTCTGTTGCGTGGTTCCACATAGTTGGAGATGGAGCGAATTTCGATAAAAGGAATTTCAGAAACTAGGGCAGCATAAAAAAAGGCAACTCCTTCCATTGTTTCTATATCCACAGCATATTTAGCTTTTATGACTTCAATACTTGCCGCACTACCATGTACTTTGTTGACGGTCAGACCATGTGCGGAAGGCAAAAAAGAATGTTGGTAAGCATTTGGATTATCTAGCCGCCCTTGTTGGAAAGGGGGATGATTCATTTCAATTAAAGCAAGCTCGTGTACACTTCGGAATGAGCCATCGCGTTCTTCCACGCCTAAGTCGCCAAACTGTTCTGAAACAACTTGTACGACGTCGCCTAGTAAAAATTTATCGTGAAACGCTCCTGCGATACCTGCATTTATCAATAAATCAAACGATGATTGCGATAGCACTGTACCCAATGCAAAAGCGGTAAGCATCTGTCCAACTCCAGTAATGAGGAGTTGTATTTCGAGGTTGTGCTTTTGAAAGGTGTGGTTTTCGAGTGTTCTAAAATGCTGATTAAGGTACTGTTCCAAGGGAAGCACTTCAAATGGAGTAGCTGCAACAATTAAGATTTTCATAATTGAGTTTTAGTTGTAAACAATAACTCCAGCAATAATAGCGGTGATTAAACTAGCAATAGTGCCACCAATCATTGCCATAAAACCCAATTCCGTTAGTGCTTTGCGTTGCGTTGGTGCTACCGCACCGATACCACCAATTTGAATACCAATGGAAGCAAAGTTGGCAAAACCGCACAACGCATAAGTTGCAATGATCATTGATTTTCGTTGCAACTCAATGCCAGCATCCCGCAGTGCCATAAAATCGCCATAGGCTATAAATTCATTGATGACCATTTTTTTACCAAGAAGTTGCCCCATAATGAGGACATCTTCGCTAGGTGTGCCTAGTAACCAAGCTAATGGTGCAAAAATAAAGCTAATCAGATAGGTAAAGGAAAATCCCTCAAAGCGACCATTAGTAGAGGTTTTTATAGCATCGTTCCAGTTAAACCAACTGCCAGGTCCGTTGATGAGCATGAAGTTAAGCATATAGACCAACGCTGTAAACACAAGCAACATGACACCAACATTGACAGCAAGTCGCAACCCATCAGTTGTTCCTCTCGAAATGGCGTCCAAAAGGTTATTTCCTGCATCCACTTCTATGCTCATTTCGTCATCCACTGTCTTTTTTACGGTTTCAGGGTAAAGCATTTTGGCTGCTACAATAGCTGCTGGTGCAGAGATAATGGAGGCGATGAGCAAATGTTTGGCAAAAAATTGTTGCTCAACTTCGTTTGCACCGCCTAAAAAAGTAACATAAATGGCAAAAACACTGCCTGCAATAGTTGCCATCCCCCCTGTCATCAAACAAAATATTTCAGAGCGGGTCATCTTTTCTAAATAGGGTTTTACAATAAGTGGTGCTTCGGTTTGACCAATAAATACATTGGCTGCCACAGCTAAACTCTCTGCGCCCGAAAGCCCCATGGTTCGCTGCATCAACCATGCAAAACCATAAATAATCCATTGCAATATACCTAGATAATAAAATATGGCAGTAAGTGCAGAAAAGAAAATGATGGTCGGTAATACTTTAAAAGCCACCAAACTAGCGAGAGAAGATATTCGTTCTGATTTTTCTTTTGTTGGGGCAACTGTTTCCTCAAGACCTATGGACTTTTTTAGTGTGTTTATCTCTTGTTTTAAGGAATCTATTTCTAAATCTTTTCCATTGACTAGATAGCCAAATAAAAATTCTGAACCCTCGTCGGTAAACTGAATGACTTGCCGAAAGCCTTTGGCAATTCCATCAAAGGTTTTATTCAAAATAGGTACATTTAATATGAGTAGGGCAAGTACAATTTGTAAGCCTATTCCAACAATTACTAAACGCCAGTTGATAGCAGAACGTTTTTTGCTAAGCACAAAACAAAGCCCAATCATCACGCTCAAACCGAGCAAGCCTCTAAGAAGGTCTATCCACATAGATTTATCTTTGCAAGGAAAAAAGCAAAAGTATAGAAAATAGAAGAGTTAACACTTAATTAACTGAGATAAGATGAAAAATATATTTGTTTCTGTTCGCAACAAAATGTTTTAAAAATTTACCAAAATAAATTATCTTTGCTTTGATTGCGAAACCTTGTAAAGAATGTAAGCGTTTGCTCAAATCAATACAGTAATTCATGGTAACAACGACAGCGAACTATACAGAAGATAACATCCGCTCTTTAGATTGGCGACAGCACATTAGGCTTCGTCCGGGTATGTATATTGGCAAATTAGGCGATGGCTCTTTGGCAGAGGATGGTATCTACATTCTCCTAAAAGAAGTGATTGACAACTCTATTGACGAGTATGTAATGGGGCATGGCAGTAAAATTAACATACAAATTGAGGAAGGACAGGTTACAGTTAGGGATTATGGTCGTGGTATTCCTCTGGGTAAGGTGGTGGATTGTGTTTCTAAAATTAATACAGGCGGAAAATACGATTCGGGAGCTTTTAAAAAATCCGTAGGATTGAATGGTGTGGGGACAAAAGCGGTGAATGCACTTTCACAGGCATTTCGAGTAGAGTCAATACGCGATGGCAAGAAAAAAGTAGCGGAATTTGAGTTTGGCGAACTGGTCAAGGAGCATCCCATCAAAAATACAGATGAACCCAATGGAACAATCATTATTTTTAAACCCGATGAAGCAATTTTTAAAAAGTATAAATACCGTATAGAGCACCTCGAAAATCAACTTTGGAATTATGCTTATCTTAATTCTGGATTAAAAATATACTATAATGGGTTACTTTTTCAATCAAAAGAAGGCTTAAAAGAGCTACTGAAAAGTAAGTTCAATGAAGAGCAGTTGCGTTATCCCATCCTACATTTCAAAGGTGAAGATATAGAAATCGCTATGTCCCATGGCGATCAGTATGGCGAGCAATACTACTCTTTTGTAAATGGGCAAAACACAACTCAAGGGGGAACACACCTGAACGCTTTTAAAGAAGCGGTGAGCAAAACCATTCGCGATTTTTTCAAAGGCAAGTACGACCCTAAAGACATTCGTACATCTATTATTGCTGCGTTGAGTGTCAAAATTGAAGAGCCTATCTTTGAATCGCAAACTAAAACGAAACTTGGGTCAAATGAAATTGCGCCTAATGGCGAAAGCATACGAAGTTTTATTAACAACTTTGTTCAAAAAGAATTGGATGATTACCTACACAAACATCCAGAAGTAGCACAGGCGTTGGAAAGCCGTATCAAACAATCAGAAAGAGAACGCAAGGATATTGCAGAAATAAAAACAAAGGCTCGGCAAATGGCAAAAAAAGCCAACTTGCACAATAAAAAGTTGCGCGATTGTCGAGCACATTACAACGATTCTAGTAAAAGCATTAGCGAAGAACTGCGAAATGCCTCTAGTATTTTTATCACTGAGGGCGATTCAGCAAGTGGTTCTATTACAAAAGCACGCGACGTGCAAACACAAGCAGTGTTTAGTTTGCGCGGTAAACCGCTCAACTGTTTTGGCTTGACAAAGGTAATTGTCTATCAAAATGAGGAGTTCAATTTATTGCAACATGCCCTCAACATAGAAGATGGATTGGAAGGTTTGCGCTATAATAGGGTAATTATTGCGACGGATGCTGATGTAGATGGAATGCACATTAGGTTGTTGTTATTAACTTTTTTCCTGCAATTTTTTCCTGATTTAGTAAGGAATGGGCATTTGTATATTCTCCAAACACCATTATTTAGAGTTCGCGATAAATCCAAAACTTTCTATTGCTACAATGAGTTAGAAAAACAGGAGGCTATAAAAAAACTTCGTGGTAACCCTGAAATTACAAGATTTAAAGGATTAGGTGAAATTTCTCCTAATGAGTTTGGCGCTTTTATTGGGGAAGATATTCGGCTTGAGCCTGTCTTGGTCAATCAGGAAACAGACATCGAAAAGTTGATGGATTACTACATGGGAAAGAATACGCCAAATCGTCAGGATTTTATTATTGAGAATCTTCGACTAGAAAAAGATGATTTGCCCAATGATGTAAACTTTGATAGATAGCAAATTAGTTAGTAGTTGATTATGCTTTTAAACGACTGCAACTTTGTTATTTGCTAAAGTGGCACGATTATTGTAAATAGTCCAAATATTAATATGGACTAAAGACAGTTAGATGTCTTTTAAAAGCTATATTTGTAGTTTGATTTTCAATATTGAGTGCCGAGAGGCGAGTTATAAAGCAGTGCGTGATATGTTTGAAGATTTTTTCCTATTTCAAAGGCAACATAATGAAAGTGCAGAATTTATGCCCTTTGTTTCTGTAGAGGAGACTGATGAAGAACGAGACGACCAACAATATCCAGAGCAGTTGCCTATTCTGGCGATGAAAAATACAGTCCTTTTTCCAGGCATTGTTGCTCCTATTACTGTGGCTAGAGACCGCTCTGTAAGAGCCGTTAACAGGGCATATGAGACAGATAGATATGTAGCAGTGTTAGCACAACGCGATGAAAAAGTAGAAGAGCCTACTTTAGATGACTTGTACACCGTAGGGACAGTAGCAAAAGTATTGAAATTGATTAAAATGCCTGATGGCACAATTACTGCGCTGCTGCAAGGTAGAAAACGTATCAAACTGTTTCAGTTGCTTACGGATGAGCCATTTATGCTAGGGCATTTCCAAACACTCGTTTATAACAAAGTTCCTGAAACACTTGAGTTTGAAGCTACAATATCTTCTATTTTGGATATGGCTAGGCAAATTGTGGAACTTTCCCCGAATATTCCTTTAGAGGCTAATCATATGTTGAGAAGCATTAGCAATAAGGGATTTCTGCTCAATTTTATTGCGTCTAATCTAAATGCTAATATCAGTGTAAGGCAGCGCATATTAGAAATGAATGATTTGCTAGAAAAGGCAAATTTCATCATGGCGAATATGGATAACGAGTTGCAATTACTAGAATTGAAAGACCAAATAGAGTCCAAAGTTAGATCGGATATTGAAAAGCAGCAGCGGGACTATTTCTTGAATCAACAACTCAGAACCATTCAAGAAGAACTCGGCAATAATCCGCAAGAGGAAGAATTACATGAATTGGCAGCAAGGGCAAAAAAGAAAAAATGGTCTATTCAGGTCAAGGAATCATTTGATAAGGAGTTTAATAAACTGCGTAGAATGAATCCGCAAGTGGCAGAGTATAGCATGCAGCTTAATTATATTGAGTTGTTACTTGATTTGCCATGGGAAAAATATACTAAGGATAATTTTAATTTAAAAAGTGTAAAGAAAATATTGGATAAAGACCACTTTGGTCTTGAAAAGGTAAAAGAACGTATCTTAGAGCATTTGGCAGTTTTGAAACTTAAAGGCAATATGAAAGCACCTATTTTGTGTTTGGTCGGACCTCCCGGTGTTGGCAAGACATCGCTTGGTAAATCCATTGCTAAAGCACTTAAACGCAAGTTTGTTCGAATATCTTTAGGGGGCTTACATGATGAATCTGAAATTAGGGGGCACAGGAAAACGTATATTGGCGCCATGCCAGGTCGAATTATTCAGTCTATAAAAAAAGCGGATTCCTCTAATCCAGTTTTTATTTTAGATGAAATTGACAAAGTAGGTACTGATTTTAGAGGAGATCCTTCTTCTGCACTTTTGGAAGTGCTTGATCCAGAACAAAATACAACTTTTTATGATAATTATTTGGAAATGGAATATGACCTTTCCAAAGTGTTTTTCATTGCAACGGCTAATTCATTGAATGCTATACAGCCTGCATTGCTCGACCGTATGGAAATCATTTACATCAATGGCTACTCCACAGAAGAGAAAATTGAAATTGCTAAAAAGCACATCATTCCAAAGCAAAGAGAAGAACACGGCTTAAAGCCAGAACATGTAAAACTAAGCAATAAAACGCTGGAATACATCATTGAACATTACACGCGAGAGTCGGGTGTTCGCTCGTTAGATAGGCAAATTGCAGGAATCATGCGGCGTATTGCAAAGTATGTAGCAATGGAGGACAATTATGATGTCAACATAAGTCCTGACGAAATACGAAATATGTTAGGACCAACAAAAGTCTCTAAAGACGAATATCAGCTAATGGATACGCCAGGTGTCGCTGTTGGTTTGGCTTGGACACAAGTAGGAGGCGATATTTTATTTATTGAAGTCAGTCTAAGCAAAGGTAATGGTAACTTAACGCTTACAGGCAACTTGGGCAATGTGATGAAAGAATCAGCTACAACTGCTTTAAGTTATATTAAAGCACACACAGCGCAGTTAGGTATTTCATCAGAAGAACTAAAAGAACAAGATATTCACATTCACGTCCCTGAAGGAGCTATTCCAAAGGATGGACCTTCAGCAGGTATCACAATGCTTACAGCATTGGCTTCTGCACTTTCAGGAAAACCTGTTCGTCCACATTTAGCCATGACTGGTGAAATCACTTTGCGAGGAAAGGTGCTTCCAGTGGGAGGCATCAAGGAAAAGGTACTAGCTGCTAGGCGTGCTGGTCTAACAAGTATCATCCTTTGCAAAGAAAACAAAAAGCATATCGAAGAAATCAATGCAGATTATTTGAAGGGTCTTAATTTTCATTATGTGGAGCGCATGGAAGAGGTTCTCCATTTGGCTCTGAAAGGTAAGTAGGATTTGATAATGGTTAAATGTAGAAATAGAATATTTGCTGGTTTTAACAAACACTCTATTTCTTCCATTTACTATTCATTATCCAAAATTCAATATTTTTATTTCTACTCTTTGGTTTGTCCTTCTGCCAGTTGGTGTACTATTAGTAGCAATAGGATTACGCTTACCATAGCCTTTGTATTGTAGCCGCTCCATAGCTATACCTTTATTGTGTAAATAGGTAGCTACTGCTTTTGCGCGAGCTGTAGAAAGTTCATTACAAAACTCATCATCGCACATTCCGTTGGTATGACCGCCTATCTCAATGGTTACATCTTTATGCTCGTTCAAAAATTCGTATAGTTGATTTAATGCTACAAATGAACTTGCATTGATTTCTGCTTTGTCCACCTCAAAAACGAGATTGTCAATTTTTATAACTTCACCCTTCTTCAACTCTTGTTTAGTCTTACCTGCTATGGTAATGCGATTGTTTGTATTGCTAGGTGGAGGAGTTGTAGTTGTTACTTTAGGGGTGTTATTTGCTGGCGGTTCTTGCTGTGTTGTAGTTGTGTTATTAGTAATAGTTGTTTTGGATTGCACTGTTGAAGGTTGCACATCAACTATTTCTTCTTTTACAATAGGATTTACAGGCTCTTCAAACTCTTCGTTACAAGGAATGAGTCGAATACTAGAAGCATTATCCAGAAGAATGTTTCCATTGTATGGAAATAATGTAGGTGTTTTATAAAATGCCTCTAAAGTGATGTAATACACATCAACTTTGGGTTCAAATTTGAACTCTCTTTTAAGCCATCGTGTATTAATAATCTCTTTAGTTTCGCCGAGTAACTGTGCTTTTTCACAGTATCCATTGCCTCCCCAAATACGTAGTCTGGCTGGTGTAGCGTAATTGGCTCTTTCTCCCGTAACTCTGCTTTGGCTTTCGTAAGTGATGGAACGAGCAATGTAGATGCTGAAAGTGTAACACTTGCCAGCTTTCAATGGAAGTGTTAGACGCTGTGCCACCGATTCCCAAGTGTCGTTATCTCGAACAACTAAGCCAAGATAAGTTTCTTTATCTTGAGCTTCATTCATTACTCTAAATTCACCACCATCTTGTACAGGGTGGACATCAGGTGGACTCTCGTTAGAGAAACCACAATCGTACCAACCTCTTGGTGGCTTGCTTATCCTCGGAAAGTCCTCAAAAGAGGGATTAGTTAATTCAATGACGTTGGCATCTTGTGCATTTAATGAAACGCCAAAAACAGTCAACATAATGGTGATGATATACTTTGTCATAACGAAGGTTTTAATGCTTCTCAAATAATTAACTTCATTTATCACTAAAGCACTAAAAATTGAAATTTTTCTCATATTGTTTATCTAGCACTAAATCTTGAGTGTTAACTCTAAAAATCATATATCCAAATATAAGCATTTTCTGAATAATTAACATTGTGAACGTACAGTTTATTGTAAAATAATTTTTTGAATGAAGGTTCGCTTATTATCTTCTAATCGAATAAAATAAATTCCCTTTGCCACATTAGATAAATCAATAGTAGCCGTTTGTGACGCTACTAATTTATTCACTATCAATGGCTTACCTGTAATGTCCCAAACACTTATTCGAGTATTGGATAAAACGGTGGTTTTCATTGTTATTACTACTTGGTCAGAAGTCGGATTAGGGGATAATTGCCAGTGTTCTTCTGGACGAAGTTCATCTACTGAAGTCACTTCTCCCTCCAAGATGGTAAAAAAATTGTCAGAAATATCAAAGAAAATGTTATCTGCCGCTTTTACTTTCAGCCTTGCTCTAGTTGTTCCCTTATTTGGAACAGTGATGGTGGCACTACCATTATTGTTCACTCGCTTGGCTAAAGTATCGGGATAGGTTACTCCATTATTGTAGGACAAAAGAATGTCAACAAATTCAGCATTTACAGGGGTTTGGTTAGTATTGCCTACATTCCACTTGATTTCTATTTCCTCATTACCTTGCCAGATCACATTTCGCTCATTGGGTGTAACGACTTTAAAGTCTTTGGCATCTGTTGTGCTACTAAACATATAGCGTTGTTGGACTACGCCCCCTGAACCCGGAAAGTTATCGCGTACAACCACACTGAAGTTAAAGTTGCGTTCGTAAAATGGTAATACTTCTGCATTATCTTTTCGATTGAGTATCAGGTCAATCCGTCTTGGCAATATTCGAGTACCTGAAGTATCTGGTGCAAGTGTTCTGAAACTCGGCGCATTTCCTACTGGATTACCTAGTGCAGTGGCTGGTCCTGTATCAAATTGTTCCCATGAATAAGCTACTATGTCGCCATTGGCATCAGTAGCCGTAGCGGATAGTTCAAATGGTGTATTGATGGGAATAATTAGTCCCTCTGGGTGAAGTACAGTAATAGTAGGAGGTGTATTTTCTGTTTTTACTTTGCGAATGCAACCTAACTGATTGACCAAGTTATTCATTTGCTGAATGCTGAACCCATGAAAAAATTGAGTGCTTGGTCGAATATTATCAGAGCCACAAGAGCCTGAGTAAGACATTAGCGTTGTGCCACTACCCGGTTCAACAGCAGAGGAAGGACTACGCTGTCCTTGATTAGCATTGCCGCAGTTGTTCCAACTATGCCCAGCACCAAATTGATGTCCCACTTCGTGAGCAAAAGTTTCGAGTAGCCCATTTTGTGCACCTAAAACGTTTGCACTGCCAGCGCCGAAAAAGCTCGATACACCAGCCCCTTTTGAGCCTGCACAAAGTGACCCTAAAATTGCTTGCCCAGCAATACCTCCAGTAATATTAGCAGAAAGCACATGCCCAATGTCGTAATTATCAACACCAATAATTTCATTTAGGGTAGTTACATTATTGTTCAATATTGTCCCGCTAGAATTAGTGTATGGGTCAGTAGCGGGGTCAGTGAAAATGATTTTGTCGTTGTTCTCCACCAAAATAAAACGAACGGACAAATCGCGTTCGAAGATAGCATTCAAGCGATTGGTTAATGTAATCACCGCCGATAGTGGCGTTTCGTTACTAGCCACTGCTGAAGAGCGAGCAAATTCACCTGTGGTGGCAAATGCAGCCCTCACGATGCGCAAATTATCCCCAATTTGATTCATCATCATTTCTTGCTCAGGTGCTTTGAAATGTTGATGTTCTTGTTCCGAACCACATAAAATACCCCCTTTTCTTGGGACATCATTTAAGTTAAACACAATGTATTTTGTCTTATTTTCTCTTACAGGGTCAATTATGTACGTTTCGCTTTGCCCTGTGATGTAAGCGTGAAAGCCGCTCATCGTCCAGTCTAGTCGAGCGGTATATTGTTTATCTTCGCTCCAAGCAAGAAAAGTTTTCCATTCTGGATGCTTTTTAGCTAGACCAGCCTCCATAATCGGGGATTCAAGTATGCGAAAGGCTTTAAGGTTACCATCAGGTAAGGGTAAAAAAATGGATTTTGCTGCCGCCCATTCAACTTCAAACTCTTTTTGAGCATTCCATAGATGTGTATGTAAATCAATAGTATCTAATGAAACTAATTTTAAATGATTTATCTCACTATATTTGTTGATAATTTCATCTGTTGGTGAAATAAAATTCCAATACTTTTGACCTTGAACAAGGTAAAGTGTAATGGTCAGAGAGATAGTAAAAAAAGTTTGTTTAACGATCATTATGTCTCGTTTTTTTGATAGAAAATAGATTTTGGTTGCAAATAATTGGCTGCAAGTGTCTTGTTAAAGCGCAATAACTGTATTTGATATTGTTTAGAAGCTATTCAAATTATTTTTTGTTTAACGGGTTTACAGTAAAATGACAGTAACAGAACTTGTAAATTATATCTTTGTCATGCGACCTGTTGTTAATGTAAAGTTACTAATTCCAATTTATAATGCTTGACGTTTATAAAATATTAACAATTACTTACAAGGAAGTTAATGTTAGTCATATTAGCGATTTTATTGTCAAATATGCTACTCAAGAAGAACTTTCTGTAAAATTGCAACAACTGAAAACGGATTTTGATTTCAGTGAGTTCATGTATTTGGCAACTTGCAATAGGGTAATGTATTTCTTTGTTTCCAAAGGGAGTGCAAACCAAGCATTTAAAATTGATTTCTTTAAAAAGATTAACCCTAATTTGAACAGTAAACAAATTGAACAATCTATTGCTTTTTATCAGGGTGGCGAAGCTCTAAAACATTTATTTTCTGTGGCTTCTTCTACGGATTCTATGGTGGTGGGAGAAAGAGAAATATTGAGACAACTTCGCGAGGCTTACGAAACATCAAAAGCATTCAACTTAATTGGTGATGATATTCGCCTTGCAGTTGATAACGCAGTGTTGGCTTCAAAAAGTGTTTATTCCAATACTCGCATTGGAGAAAAACCAGTTTCTGTGGCTTCATTGGCGGCACAGCGATTGATGAACTTTCATTTGTCTAAGCATGCGCGCATCCTGATGATTGGTGCTGGACAGACCAATATGCTGGTTTCAAAATTTTTATTGAAGTATCATTTTGATAATGTTACAGTATGCAATAGAAATGTAGAGCGCGCTCAAGAATTGGCAAAGACTTTAAATGGAAAAGCAATTGGTCTAGATTCTCTTACAGATTACGAAGGAGGTTTTGATGCCATTATTGTTAGTACAGGTGCTACTACGCCAATTGTGAATGAAACTGTTTATAAGCAACTACTTGGTAAGGATAGCGACCGAAAGTTGATTATTGATATTTCTATTCCTAACAATGTAGATAAATCTTTTCTACCCAATTACAACGTTGAATACGTTGAGGTAGAAGATATTAGGGCAATGGCAAAAGAAAATTTGGCTTTCCGACAAACAGAGGTACAAAAGGCAACTCAAATACTAGACCAATACTTAGCAGAATTTCCTTTACTTTACTCTCAGCGCAAGATTGAACTGGCTATGCGCAATGTGCCAGAGGAAATAAAAGCGATTAAAGACCATGCTATGAATAGCGTCTTCAAACAAGAGGTAGAGTCTTTAGATGAACAGGCACGGCATTTGCTAGAGCGCATGATGACCTACATGGAGAAACGCTGTATCGGTATTCCTATGAAAGCAGCACGCGAGGCAGTTATTCATTAAGGCGCTAAACGCTCAATTTTCCAAGTGTTGTCTATATGTAAGGTATATCTTATACGGTCGTGTAAACGGCTAGAACGTCCCTGCCAAAATTCAATCATGTTAGGGCGGACTAAATAACCGCCCCAATGCTCAGGTCTGGGAAGCACTTCACTATTGTGATAGATTTTTTCTAATTCCGCTGTTTTTTGTTCTAAAACAGCTCTATTGGGTATAACCCGGCTTTGTGGTGAAGCCCAAGCTCCAATTTGGCTACCTTTTGGACGGCTTTGAAAGTAATCTGTGGCTACTGCTTCACTTACTTTTTCAACCTTCCCTTCAATACGCACTTGTTTCTCAAGTTCTAACCAGTTGAATACTAAAGCAGTGTAAGGATTTTCTTGCATTTCTTCTGCTTTTCGACTTTCGTAGTTGGTATAAAACACGAACCCAGACTCATTAAATCCTTTTAGTAATACGACCCTTGCTGAAGGTCTGCCCTGTGCATTAGCCGTAGCAAGCACCATTGCATTGGGTTCTTTCAATTGGGCGTTCACTGCCATTTGAAACCACAATTCAAATTGTTGAATAGGATTTCTAGCGACCTCATCTATTTCCAAAGTAGCTTGGCGATAATCTTCTCTTAAATTGGCTATATCTTTTGCGATGTAATCCATGCTTGTATTGCTTTTCCTCTTTTTATTTTTACTGTTTATTCATATTCTCCACTCATCCAAGTATTTCAAGAACAATTTAGCTAAATTTTCTGCGTCATCAATAGCGCGATGGTGGACACCTGTAAACTCAAAACCCTCTATTTCCACAGATGTTTTAAGTCCTCTAGGTTTTTTTAATCGCCTGATGTCTTGATATTGCTTTTTTAGATTGATGTATGGCATAAGCCAGAGATCATCTAGCTTATGCAGTTTGCAATCGTTTTGTAAAATCTTTTTATCAAAATCACCCCAAGAGCATAAAATGTATTCCTCGTCAAATATTTCTGCCCAATCTTGAAAATCCTCAATCACACGGTCAAACTTATCTGCTCTGTCCACCTGTTCCTGTTGTATAGAAGTCAAATCCGTACAAAATTTAGACAAGTAAGGATTAATCACAGGACGAATAAATCTGTTGTAGCAACGCTTAACTTCTTCGCCGTAACCATTGATGAGAAAAGCACCAATTTCAATGGTTTCTTGTACTTTGTTGTTTGAGTTTCCTTCCCAACAAGTCGCCTCCAAGTCGAATACAATAAAATTCACGATATTCTAAGTTTGTAAAGTCAATGGCACAAGATACTGAAAATCTTATCATTATATTAACCCTCGACTTTTGCCATTAGTATTGCCTTCAATTCTTGAATGTCTTTTTTTAGGTCATCAATTTTATCTTCCAATTCAGCATTGTTATCCATCGTCATTTCGTCCACAAAGACGGCATTTGCCAAAGACATTCCGAAAATACCACCAACCAGCACTACCGCACCAAAGTAAAAACGCATCAACCAAGCCAATGCAGGCTGTTCTAAGTTCTCCGCTACTTGAGCAGGGATTTCATTCCAACCCTCTACCGTAAACATTTGAAAGATAGAATAAAATGAGCGCAAAGGATTGCCAAAAAGTTCATCACAAACACTACCATAAAAATGGCAAGTAAAAATAGCTAACATGAAATTCAAAATAAATAAGGCTAGTAGCACAAAGACAGAAGACTTTAAAGCTCTGCCTAGCCCTTCAATAATTTTAGTCAAATTAGGAACGAAGGTTACAAAACGCGCTAGACGAATCATGCGAAATAAACGCAAAAGTAACACAAAGGAAGCATCTGGGAGTTCAATAAAGTTCATTAGCAAGGATGGAAAACTCACTATTACTAAGAAAAAGTCAAAGCGATTCCAGTTGCTTGTGAAATAAATCTTGCCTAATAAATTTATTTTTACATAGGCTTCCATCATGAAAAAGACGATAAAAAACTGGTCTAAAGCATTGAGCCAGATATTACTAGAGAGTTCTGGAAAATATAATAGAAATATGATAACTGCATTGATAAGAATAGCAATCATCATATTTTTTTCTGTGAGAAATAAACGCTTAAACATAGTTGTGAACAAAACCTTTTGATGAGCAGTCAAGATAGCATTTATTGATAATTTAGATTCATAAATTATCAGTTATCAATTTACTTTTTTGCGATCATATTTTAACCAATAATAACATGCGGTACTATTCCTCTATTTGTGGGCAATTACCTCCGCTTTTCGTTTCATTACAGGTACATCGCGTAGCACAACTTGCATAGTGTTAGGGGTTCTTTCTTCCAGCATCACCATTTTTCCATCAAGCAAGCTACTAATCGTTGGTTGATTGTAATAGCGAATGGTGTAGAGTTCAAGTCCCTCGTCAATGAGCACACTAAATTCTTTTTCGATATTTTTTGCAAATTGATGAATCTTGTCGTCAATGTTGTTCACGCAAATAGCAAAGCTAATAGCAGTGTTTTGCATCATATTGACTTGTAAACGGAAATCAGCAATTTTATTGAATAAAAAGCTAATGTGATGCTCTGCCACGAACGAAAAGTCGCGGGTAGAAATAGAAAGCACGGCTTGATTTTTTTCTACAGCCACCAATGGAGGATATTTATCTTCGGTTTGTCCCGAAACGAGTGTTCCCTCGCTTTCTGGTTCAAGAAAAGACTTTACATAAAGAGGAATACTTTTATTTTGTAAGGGTTTAATGGTTTTAGGATGAATTACCTTTGCACCGTAGTAGGTTAGTTCAATGGCTTCGCGATAGGATAGGCGGTCGAGCTTGGTCACATTTTCAAAAAGACGAGGGTCTGCCGTCAACACACCAGGTACGTCCTTCCAAATAGTCATGTCTTTTGCATCTAAACAATAGGTGAAAATAGCTGCTGTATAATCCGAGCCGTCTCTTCCTAGTGTAGTGGTGAAATTTTCGCTAGTGCTGCCGATGAACCCCTGCGTAAGTACAAATTGACCTTTTTTAATATGGGGCAAAGCCTTTTCCCTTGTGTTTTGCATAGTTTCAGGCCACTTCACCCATGCTTCTCTGTAAAGATTATCGGTAGCAATAACATCTCTTGCGTCGAGCCAGTAAGTACCCAAGCCTACTTTATTCAAATAAGCGGCTACAATTTTTGAAGATACTAATTCTCCGATAGAGACAATTTGGTCATACATGTAATCGTAATGCGGATGCGGTGCTTCCTCTAGCACCCAATCAACTTCCACGAAAGTGTCATTGAGCGAAGCTGCTAATTCTTCATCTTTTCCCAACAATGCCTCTGCCAAATCAAAATGAAATTGCTTGACTTGATGTAATAACTCATTTGCTTTACCCGTCTGTTTGGCGTGAGCCATGACCACTTCTTCTAGCGCATTAGTTATTTTGCCCATTGCTGAAACAACAATTAATAATTCTTCATGAACGTATTTGTGCAAAATAGAAGCGACATTTTTTACGCCATCTACATCTTTCAAAGATGCACCACCAAATTTAAAAACTCGAATATTTGAATTCATTTGCCATTGATTACATAAGGCACGCTGCCTTCGCTAAGAAATTAAATGCAAAAATAGTATTGTTCTAAAAAATGGGAAATAATCTTTATCTTCATTATCAGAAAACGAATTACGAATGATAAATAGAAGAAATTTCATTGCTCAATCCGCCATAGGCATCACTGGCGCAACATTCGCTAATGCTTGCCAAACCGCACAAACCGTATCCGTAGGCGAACCTACCGTACTTTCTACATGGAACAACATAAAAGCCAATGAAGCCGCTTGGCAAATCATATCCAAAGGTGGACGTGCATTGGATGCCGTAGAAAATGGTGCAAAAATCCCTGAAGCTGACCCAAATGACCAATCTGTTGGCTACGGAGGGCTTCCTGACCGAAATGGTAACGTAACGCTGGATGCTTGCATTATGGACGAAATGGGCAATGCTGGTAGTGTTTGTTATTTACAGCACATCAAACATCCTATTGCTGTCGCTAGAAAGGTGATGGAACTTACTCCGCATGTGCTATTGGCAGGGGATGGTGCTTTAGACTTTGCTTTGGCACAAGGTTTTCAAAAGGAAAATTTATTAACCGATAAATCAAAACAAGATTGGGAGGAGTGGCTTAAAACAGCCAATTATCAACCCAAAATCAATGTAGAAATGCACGATACCATTGGAATAGTTGCCTTAGACCAATCTGGAAACCTTTCAGGCGCTTGCACTACTAGCGGCTTAGGCTACAAAATGCAAGGTAGAGTTGGCGACTCGCCTATCATTGGTGCTGGCTTATTTGTAGATAATGAAGTGGGGGCTGCTACTTCCACAGGACTAGGCGAAGCAGTATTAAAAACACTGGGTTCGTTTTTAGTGGTGGAGTTGATGCGACAAGGTGCAACGCCACAGCAAGCCTGCGAGGAAGCCGTTATGCGTATTGTGCGCAAGCAAAAAAATTATCGAGATTTTCAGGTAGGCTATCTTGCATTGAGTAAATCAGGAGAAATAGGAGCATTTAGCATACAACCTGGATTTGTTTATGCTGTTACTAAAGGTGGAACAACCCAAGTTTTGGATGGTAAGGCTTATTTGTAAGATATGGACAACGCTAATGTTGATGCTTTTTTTAGCACCTTTCGCACAGGCGCAGGAGGATTACGAACGCATTTCGAGTGTGATTCGACTAGATTCCTTCACTGTAACTGCTACCCGTTCGGGATTCAGTGTAACTGATTTCATTGATTTAGTGCGCAAAGATGAGTCCTTTTACCAAGCCTTTCGCAATTTGCGCTTTCTTTCTTACGATTCAGAGAACGACATTCAGTTGTTTGATAAAAAAGCAAAACCTATCGCCCGCTACCAAGCAACTACTAGGCAGTATGCCGCTAATCGCTGCCGAACAATGGACATTCTGAGCGAAAAAGTAGAGGGAAATTATTTTAAAAAGAATAGAAACTTGCGTTACTACACTGCCCAACTTTATGATAGGCTTTTCTTTACGCACGGTCAGGAATGCGAGGAAGAAACCTTAGAAATCCCTAAAGGAATGAACAAACATATTGAGCAACTCAAACGATTGATGTTTCAGCCGGGCGAAAAAGTAGAAGTTCCTATTATTGGAAGTAAAACAGCTATTTTTGATGAGCAACTTATTGATTTATATGATTTTGCGATTGAATCAAAATTATATAAAGCTAGTAATGATTGTTATGTATTCATTGCAAAAGTGAAACCTGAAGCGAAATCAAGCAAAACTATCATTAAATACCTAGAAACTTATTTTGAAAAATCAACTTTTCAGGTAATAGCGCGTCAGTATCACTTGCAGTACAGTGGTGCCGCCTTTGATTTTGATGTGACTATGGATGTAAAACTCAACAAAATAGGTAATCAATATATTCCTGAACAACTTTACTATAATGGCTATTGGAATGTAGCGACTAAAAAGCCAGAAACTGCAAAGTTTATCACTCGATTTTATGCTTTTCAAGAGTAATCTCTTGGATGTGGCATGAAAAAGAGCAGACATGGTTGAAGAAAAATAATGCTCTTATCCTGTACACTATTGTTATGCTCTTATTATTGTTTTCACACAGGAAAGCATGGTTTTTCTCATATGGTAAATGTCAAAAAAAATAAACTTACAGAAAAGTTTTCCATAATTTTATACTTTTACTTTACGAAAAAACAATCTGAACAATGCAAATAAAACAACAAAGCAAAATTTACGACGCTATTGTGGTAGGGTCAGGGGCAGGTGGAGGTATGGCAGCTAAGGTGTTGGCAGAGTCTGGCTTACACGTTGCTGTGGTAGAAGCAGGTCCTTATTTCGACCCAAAGAATGAAGCACAGCGCACTCAACTCAAATGGCCATGGGAATCACCTCGTCGTGGGGCTGGCTCTACCCGTGCTTTTGGTGATTTTGATATGGCTTATGGCGGTTGGGAAATAGAGGGAGAGCCTTACACGAACAAGGATGGCTCAGAGTTTCGATGGTTTCGCTCGCATATGTTGGGCGGACGCACAAACCACTGGGGACGAATTTCACTGCGTTTTGGACCTGATGATTTCAGAAGAAAATCTATTGATGGTTTAGGCGAAGATTGGCCCATTGGCTATGACGATGTAAAACCTTACTACGACAAAGTAGATAAATTGGTAGGTGTATTTGGCACGAAAGAAGGTATTCGCAATGAACCCGATGGTTTTTTCTTGCCGCCACCAAAACCCCGTTTGCATGAGTTGTTCTACATCAAAGGAGCGCAGAAGTCAGGTGTTACGGTTATTCCTTCTCGTTTGTCTATCTTAACTAAAGCTATTAACAAAGACAGAGGCGTTTGTTTTTATTGCAATCAATGTAGCCGCTCTTGCAATGCTTATGCTGATTTTTCGGCAGGTTCTGTTTTGATTTTTCCAGCGCAAAAAAAGACCAATCAAATTGATCTTTACGTCAACTCTGTCGTGCGTGAAGTCATCACCAGTAAAGAAGGAAAAGCGGTCGGCGTTTCCTATATTAACAAAGAAGACCGCCAAGAGTATGAATTGCGTGGTAAAGTGGTTGTGTTGGCAGCGTCGGCGTGTTCTTCAGCTCGGATTTTGCTCAATTCTAAGAGCGTGCAACATCCTAACGGCTTAGGCAATAGCAGTGGCGTAGTTGGCAAATATGTTCACGATTCCACAGGAAGTTCCAGAATGGCGTTTGTACCTGCATTGATGGATAGAAAAATCTATAACGAAGATGGGGTCGGTGGTATGCACGTTTATTCGCCTTGGTGGTTGGACAATAAAAAATTAGACTTTCCAAGAGGCTATCACATTGAAGTTTGGGGAGGGTTAGGTATGCCGAGCTATGGTTTTGGTTTCAATCCAAACTGGTTGAATGAGCATATTGGCAAAGAAGTTGGGGGCTATGGCACTCAACTGAAGAAAGATGTGCGCAGATTTTACGGCTCGCTTATGGGCATCTCCGGTAGAGGAGAATCAGTGGCGATGGAAAGTAATTATTGCGAAATTGACCCCGACCAAGTGGACGAATGGGGTATTCCAGTGTTGCGTTTTCACTATAAATGGTCTGATTATGAGCGCAAACAAGCCAAGCACATGCACCAAACATTTGAAGAAATTTTCCATAATATGGGCGGAAAAGTCATCGGTGAGGCACCTGGTGCAGATAAAGACTACGGATTAGCCAAACCTGGTCAAATCATTCACGAAGTAGGGACTACACGCATGGGTAAAAATCCTAAGACTTCTGCTACTAATCAATGGTGTCAGTTGCACGACTGCGATAATGTCTTTGTGGTGGACGGAGGACCATTTGTGTCGCAAGCGGACAAGAACCCAACTTGGACAATTATGGCGCTTTCTTGGAGAGCATCAGAATATATGGTGGATCAGTTAAAGAAAATGAATATTTAATTTTTCATCTCCAAAAAAGAAATAATTATGGATAGAAGAGAAACCTTGAAAACGCTATTTGTAGGCACTGTTGCTGGTGGCGTATTGGCAGTAGGATGTACGCCCAATGCTAAGGAAATTAATGACAAATTAAGCAATATGCCTGCGGGCAATGGCTATGGTAGAACGCCTAAAGAAATGGAGCGCGATGCCAAATTGGCGGAAGCCACTTTTTTTTCTGCTCATGAAATGGCAACCATTGCTATACTTTGCGACATCATACTACCTGCTGATGAACTTTCAGGAGCAGCCACAGAAGCGGAAGTCCCTGCTTTTATTGAGTTTATCGTAAAAGATATGGCAAATCATCAACTACCCATGCGCGGTGGTTTGATGTGGATAGACCATGAATCGAATCGTAGATTTGGTAAAACATTTACAGAAGCTACTTCAAAACAACAAATTGAAATAGTAGAGGATATTGCATGGCGCAATAAAGCCAAACCAGAGGTGATGCAAGGCGTGAAATTTTTTGAATTGATACGCAACCTAACTTTGACAGGGTTCTACACCTCAAAAATGGGTATAGAAACACTTGGTTATGCAGGAAATCGTCCTAACATTTGGGATGGTGTGCCAGAG